>JANMCI010000197.1:0-5712 GCA_031361245.1 Rhodobacterales bacterium | reverse complement strand
GCGGACAGGGGTGATCAACTCGGCCCTGATCGGAACCGGAATCGTCGACACTCCGTTCGACATGAATTACTCGGTGCAGGCGATGGTGCTGACGCTGGCCCATGCCTATGCGCCCTTTGCCATCCTGCCGATCTATGTGGCGCTGGAAAAGATTGACCGCAGCCTGCTTGAGGCGGGGCAGGATCTGGGTGAGACGCGGTTCACCACATTCCTGCGCGTCACGCTGCCCCTGTCGATGACGGGCGTGGTGGCGGCCGTTCTGATCGTGTTCATTCCGGTGATCGGGGATTATGTGACGCCGAACCTCGTGGGCGGCGGCAAGTTCCCGATGATTGCCAACATCATCGAAAAGCTGATGCTGAAGGCGGACAACAAGCCCCTGGGCTCGGCGATTGCCACGTCGGCCATGCTGCTGGTGGGGTTGGTCAGTCTGTTGTTCCTGTTCTTGAACCGGCGCTATCTGAGGGCCACCAAATGAAAATTCCGGTGCTGCGGATCTATACGGTCGCCTATCTGATCTTTCTGTACCTGCCGATCGTGATCCTGCCGATCTTTGCGTTCAACAATGCGACGGTCGTGGCGTTCCCGCTGCGGGGCTTCACGACAGAGTGGTTCAGCGCGGTCTGGGCGGATACCGAATTGCGCGGGGCGCTGGTGAACAGCCTGATCGTGGCGTCGTCGACCTCGGTTCTGGCGACCGCCTTCGGGGTCTTTGCGGCACGGGCCAGCACGCGCTACAGCTTTCCGGGCAAGGGCCCGCTGATGGGGCTGATCATGCTGCCGATGGTGCTGCCCGAGATGATCATGGCGATGGCGCTTCTGGTGGTGCTGTTGTCGCTGGGGGTGAAGTTGTCGCTGTTCACGGTGATTCTGGGCCATGTGCTGGTCTGCACGCCCTTTGCCGTGGCGATCCTGACCTCGGCCTTCCAGAGTTTGGACAAGTCGCTGGAGGAGGCGGCCTACGATCTGGGCGAGGGACCAGTGTCGACCTTCCGCCTGGTGATCCTGCCCTTGGTGACGCCCGGCATCATCTCGGCCATGCTGATCAGTTTCACGATTTCGCTGGATGAGTTCATCGTGTCGAACTTCCTGAAATCAGGCGAAGAGCTTTTGTCCACCTTCATCTACAGCAAGTTGCGGTTTCCCAAATATGTGCCCAGCATCATGGCCTTGGGAACCATTCTTGTCTGTGTGTCGATCACCCTGCTGACCTTGGCAGAATTTTTCCGTCGTCGTGGCGTGGCCAGGACCGGCGGCAAGGATACCGGAGGCTTTCTGTGACGTCTGAAAAACCCACCATGATCGAGTTCAAGGATGTCCATAAGTATTATGGCGACTATCATGCCTTGCGGGGGATCACGGCCGAGATCCGTGCCGGAGAGTTCTTTTCGCTGCTTGGTCCCTCGGGTTGTGGCAAAACCACGCTGTTGCGGACCATCGCGGGGTTCGAGGGCATCTCGTCCGGAGTCATTCTGATCGACGGCAAGGATGTGGCCGATGTGCCGGCCAACAAGCGGCCGACCAACATGGTGTTTCAATCCTATGCCATCTTTCCGCATTTGACGGTGGAACAGAATGTCGGCTTTGGTCTGCGCAAGGACCCGCGGACGGCGGCCGAAAAGGCAAAGGCGGTGGATGAGGCCCTGGCGATGGTGGGTCTGACGGGTTTTGGCAAGCGGGCCGCCCATGCCCTGTCGGGCGGGCAGCGGCAGAGGGTGGCTCTGGCCCGCGCGCTGATCCTGAAACCCAAGGTGCTGCTGCTGGATGAGCCGCTGTCGGCGCTGGACAAGAAGCTGCGCGAGAACATGCAGGTCGAACTGATCAAGCTGCAGCGTCAGGTCGGCATCACCTTCATTCTGGTCACCCATGATCAGGAAGAGGCGCTGGTCATGTCGGACCGTATCGCCGTGATGTTTGACGGCCAGATCGCCCAGCTCGCCGATCCCGAAACCCTGTACCGTCTGCCCAAGACCCGCGCCGTGGCCAATTTCATCGGGACGATGAATTTCCTGCCGGGCAGGATCCTGTCCACTGTTGGCGGCAAGGTCGAGGTCGAGGCCGCGGGTCTTGGCCGCTTCACCCTTGACGAGGACAAGCAGGTGACGGGCGAGCACACCGCGTCGGGTGCAACGGTCGGTTTCCGGCCCGAGACCCTGACCCTGCTGTTCGAGGGCCAGACCGCCCCCGACCGTGAAAGCATGGCGACGGTCGAAGAGGTCGTCTACTACGGCGACATGACCTATTACGACGTAAGGATCGACGGCGCGAGCGAGACATCGCGGCTGTCGATGCGCAACGTCTTTGGCCGCCCGGTGCTGGACATCGGCACGCGGACGCGGGTTGGCTGGTCGCCTGGCGCGCTGGTGATGTTCCGCTGACAAAAGAGCAACGCCGGGGGGTGGGGCCAAAATTTTTCGTACGAAAAATTTTGGGTCGCGCCGGTCAGGCGTCGGGTGGCAAAAGGCCAAGCCCGCGCAGATAGATGCCGATGCCGGCCTCCAGCAGATCTTCGGGAGTGTAGGGAGACTGGGCACCGGGTGCGCCGCGCATGTATAGTTCGACCACGCCATGGCTCATCGCCCAGATATGGGACGAGAACATCGACGAGGGCGGGCGTTTGTCCGGTGCCATGTGCAGGCTGAGCTTTTCGGCGGCCGTTTCAAGGACCGAGCGGGCCTTTTTTGCCACCAGCGCCAGATCGGGATGGGCGTTCAGGTTCAGGCCACTTTCGAACATCGCCATGTAGTGGCCGGGGTATTTGCGGGCAAAGGCCAGATAGGCGCGGCCCGTCGCCTCAAAGGCGGCCAGGGCCGTGGGCTTGCCGTCGTTGTAGGCAAACTCCATCAGCGCGGCGAAGATGTCATAGCCTTGCCGCGCCACCTCGGCCAGCAGCTCATCACGGCCGGCAAAGTGGCGATAGACGGCAGCCGGGGTCACATCGGCGGCCTTGGCCGCTTCGGACAGGGTAAAGCCGGTGGGCCCGTGCTTGGCGATCAGCGACAACGCCGCCTCGACCAGAGCCTGCCGCAGATTGCCGTGGTGGTAGCCTTGCTTCACGTTACCCTCGGGACCCCGTCCGCAACGACGGCTCGCCGCAGATCTGGCGGTCGATCTGACCAATGGCCCCCGCGTCCTTGCCCTTGAACTCAACGGCATGGAGCACGGTCTGGATCGCGGCGATGCGGGCGCGCATCTTGTCGTCGGACAGGATCATGGTCCAGGGCGCATGGGTGAAATGGGTTTTCGCCATGGTTTCGTCAATGGCGGCCGAATAGTCATCCCACTTGGCCAGTCCGTCGATGTCGATCTGGCTCAGTTTCCATTGTTTCAACGGGTCCTGTTCGCGGTCCAGAAAGCGCTTGAGCTGCTCGGCCCGGTCGACCTCAAGCCAGAACTTGATCAGGGTGATCCCCTCTTCCACCACCATCTTTTCAAAGTCGGGCAACTGGCGGAAGAAGCGGGCGCGCTGGTCGTCGTTGCAAAAGCCGAAGACCTTTTCCACGATGGCGCGGTTGTACCACGAGCGGTCAAAGATGTTGATCTCACCCAACAGCGGCAGCCAGTCGATATAGCGCTGAAAATACCATTCGGAGCGTTCGCGCTCCGTCGGTTTTGCCAGAGCCACGACATTGGCGCCGCGCGGGTTGAGGTTCATCCGCATGGCCGAGATCGTGCCGCCCTTGCCCGCCGCGTCGCGCCCCTCGAACACGCAGATGATGCGCTTTCCGGTCGCCTTCACGTCGGCCTGCAGGCGGACAAGCTGCAGCTGCAGCGCCGCCATATGCGCCTCGTAATCCTTTTTCCTCGTCTCTTCGCGGTAGGGATAGCTCGGCGACATGATCTTGTCCTTGTCGCGCGTCTCGATCGCCTTGCGGACGTCCTTGGGGGCGTCTTTCTTGAAGTATTTGCTGATTGCGCCGTCAAATGGCAGGTCCATGGGCCTCTCCCTCGTTTGGGGTCAGTATGGCCGAAGGCGCGGTTAACGCAATCGGCTGAGTTGGTCGGCGCGGGCGATTGCGGCAAGGATGACGTCGGGTTGGCTGTGGTGGGGCATGTGGCCGGCACCGTCCAGTACGGTCAGGGTGGCATGGGGCAGAAGCGCGGACAACGGACCGGAATGGACCGTCAGCGGCACGATCGTGTCAGCGGTGCCGTGGATCAACTCGATCGGCAGGGTCAGGCTCTGGTAATCGGCTGATTGCGCCACAATCGCAGCGCGCAGCGCGTTGACCTGGGCGGTGTTGGCGTGCAGGGCCTGGCGGCGGATCGCCAGCCCTTCGCCGACATAGCTGCGATAGGTGGCCGGCACCGGGTCGGGGGCAAAGATGCCGGTGACCGTCGCCGAGACATAGGACGCCGGCACAAAGGCCGCGACCAGCGGGATCGCGACATGCCGGCCCAGCGCGGTCTTGGTCAGCCGGTACCACGGGTCCAGCTTGCCCGGCCACGGCAGCGCCGGCGAAGAGACCAGCACCAGCGCCCGGGGCTTCAGGTCGGCATAAAGCGCCCAGGCGAGCGAGACCGTGCCGCCAAAGCTCAGACCGACAAGGATCGGGCTGGTGATCCCAAGCTCCGCCGCCGCCGTTGCGAGGTGCCGGGCTTGCGCGGTCAGGCTCGTGCCATCCGGGATCGGGTCCGACCAGCCCAGACCCGGGCGGTCAAAGACGGTGACGCGGTAGTCGGGGGCGAGAAGGTCGATCAGCGGTGTCAGGTCGCGCAGATTGCCCGACGCGCCGTGAAGCAGGATCAGATCGGGACCCGTGCCCTTGGTCAGCACATGCAGCCGGTGCCCGTTCACCGTGATGATCCGGCCCAATGGCGGAAAGGCCGCCGCCACCGCTCTTTCGCGCCGCGTCGCCGCGGCATGAGTGATCAGGGCCAGCACGACCCCCACCGCCACCAAAACGGCAAGGCTAGCGACCAATGTCATTAAGGTCATAGGGCGTGGTCTGATAAATCTCGTTGATCCAGTTTCCGTAAAGCAGATGCGCGTGGCTGCGCCAGCGGTTCAGCGGTTTGCGCGCCGGGTCGTCGTCGGGGTAATAATTCATCGGCACGTTGATCGGCGTACCCGAGGCGATGTCGCGGTCGTATTCCTGCTTCAGCGTCTCGTTGTCATATTCAAAGTGGTTGAAGATATAAAGCGCGCGGTGGGCTTCGTCCTCGATCAGGCAGGGGCCGGTCTCCTCGGACCCAAGCAGGGTGCGCAGGCCGGGGGCGGCATCCACTTCGGCCTGTCTCATCTCGGTCCAGCGGCTGACCGGGATGACGAATTCGTCCGAAAAGCCCCGCAGATAGGGCGAGGTCGGGGCAAGGTTGGCTTGGGGAAAACAGCCGAAGGCCTTGGCCCCCAGCATGTGTTTTTCCACGCCGTGAAAGTGGTTGATCATGGCCATGCCACCCCAGCAGACGCCAAAGGTGGAATGGACATGGGTCTGGGTCCAGTCCATCACCTCGCAAAGCTCGGACCAGTAGGTGACCTCTTCAAAGTCGAGATGCTCGATCGGTGCGCCAGTGACGATCAGCCCGTCCAGCTTTTGCCCGCTCGCCTTCACCTCGGCGAAGGAGTGGTAGAAGGTCTCCATATGCTCGGCGGCGGTGTTCTTGGTCTGATGTTCGGACATGCGGATCAGCTGCAGGTCGATCTGCAGGGGCGTTGCACCGATCAGCCGGGCGAACTGGTTCTCGGTCTGGATCTTTTTCGGCATCAGG
>JANMCI010000231.1:0-6409 GCA_031361245.1 Rhodobacterales bacterium | reverse complement strand
GCCCTGGTCCACCGCGACGATATGGTGATCTGACGCCGGGGCGGGGGCCAGCCCCCGCACCCCCGGAGTATTTCCAAAGGTGCAAATGAGATGGACGGTCAAATCTCGGATCTGATGTTGGAAATCGGTGCCAAGGCGCGGCTGGCGGCGGGGGAATTGGCCTATGCCAGCCAGGAGCGCAAATATGCGGCGCTGATCGGGGCGAGCCATGAAATCTGGAACCGCAGGCAGGCCATTCTGGACGCCAACTGCGAGGATCTGGTCTATGCCGAGGAAAAGGGGCTTTCGTCGGCCATGATCGACCGGCTGACGCTGGATGAGGGACGTATCCGCGGGATTGTTGACGGTTTGCGGGCCGTGGCCGAGCAGCGCGACCCGGTGGGACGTGTGCTGGCGGAGTGGGACATGCCTTCGGGCCTGCACATTCAGCGGGTGGCCACACCGCTGGGCGTGGTGGGGGTGATCTATGAAAGCCGCCCGAATGTGACCGCGGATGCCGGGGCGCTGTGCCTGAAGGCGGGCAATGCGGTGATCCTGCGGGGCGGGTCGGACAGCTTTCACACCTCGACCGCCATTCACGCCTGCATGGTGACCGGGCTGAAGCAAGCCGGATTGCCGGAGGCGGCGATCCAGTTGATCCCGACGCAGGACCGGCAGGTGGTGACGGACATGCTGCGGGCGGTGGATTTCATCGATGTGATCGTACCGCGGGGCGGCAGGGGGTTGGTTGGCCTCGTGCAGCGCGAAGCCCGGGTGCCGGTTTTTGCGCATCTGGAAGGTATTTGCCATGTCTATGCCGACCGCGATGCCGATCTGGAGAAGGCGCGGCGGGTCGTTCTGAACTCCAAGACACGGCGGACGGGGATCTGCGGTGCGGCGGAGTGTCTGCTGATCGACTGGCAGTTCTATACCAGACACGGTGCGGTGCTGATCGAGGATCTGCTGAAAGCGGGGGTCGAGGTTCGCACCGAGGGCGAGTTGCTGAAAGTGGCCGGAACGGTCAAGGCGCAGCCGGATGATTTCGGACGGGAATTTCTGGACAAGATCATAGCCGCCAAGCTGGTGGACGGAGTGGATGAGGCGATTGCCCATATTCGCCGCTATGGCAGCAGCCACACCGAAGCCATCCTGACCGAGAACGACGCCACCGCCGCGCGGTTCTTTGAGCGGCTGGACAGCGCCATCCTGATGCGCAACGCCTCGACCCAGTTCGCGGATGGCGGGGAGTTTGGCATGGGCGGCGAGATCGGCATCGCCACCGGCAAGCTGCACGCGCGCGGGCCGGTCGGGGCCGAGCAACTGTGCAGCTTCAAATATCTGGTGACCGGCGATGGCACGGTGCGGGCCTGAGGCTGTTCCTTTGCGGCGCTTCGTGGCGCTAGAATTCCAGGGCGATCTCGTTCTCGCTGAGGGCGGTGCGCAGGCGGTAGCCGCGGCGCAGAATTTCGTCGGCGACCAGCGGAAACTGCACAAGGGCTGGCGTGATGGCGGGGTTTGCGGAGGGGTTGGCGAGAACCTCCCACAAATCGGTGTTGATCTTCAGCTTGTTGGCCTGACCTGAAATCAGCCACTTCTGATCGGCGGCGGTAACGGAGATCCGGCCGCCATAAGCCATTGCGCTTTCAAGGCACTGGATCAGCAGGAAGATGATCTTGACCTCGGGACGGGACAGATCGGTGCCGGAGGTCCAGTCGATCTGAAGGCGGCCACCTCTGGTCATGTCGCCGAGGATTGACTGAACCTCGGCCCGACCGATGCGCTGATCGGTTTGCGCGAGCCCGAAAGCCACGCGAAAAAAGCGAATGCGGGCATTGGCGTTGGCCACGCTTTCCGAAATCAGAACCATCTCTGGCCCGCTCTTGGTGCCGTCCATCATCAGAAGCTCCAACCCATTGCTGATGGCGCCGATCGGGCTGATAAGGTCATGACAGATGCGCGAGCCCAACAGGGCAGTCAGGTCAGGCTTTTCGTGCATGGTCCGGATCCTTTCGAAAGGGACGATATGAGGTCAATTCTGGAGCCGGGCATGCTGGTGCGTCACCCGTCACAACCGGATTGGGGGCTGGGTCAGGTCCAGTCCAACATTGCTGGCAAGGTAACGGTAAACTTCGAACACGCCGGCAAGGTGGTGGTGGACGAGCGGCATGTTCAGTTGACACCGGTGTTTGGTTCCTGAGGCATCTTGCGGGAAACGCGGCCCTTTTCAATCACTGATTGCAAGATGTGGTCAAAGACTGCAATTAGAAATTGCATCGTGCTTTTTCGGGCGGGAATGGTCGCATTGACCGGACGGGTGACCTGAGGCAGGTTGCACCATGAATGAAATCCCCGATAGCCCACCGCAAGTCGCCATGACCTCTATGCTGGACGCTGAACCTGCCCTTTCGCTGCGCCTTGCCCGGAACGAGCGTGATTTGCAGGCCGCGCAGCGCCTTCGCTATGAGGTTTTCGTCGAAGAGCTGGGGGCCAGGGGTCAGGGCGTGGATCATGTCGCCCGGCTGGAAAAAGATGAATTTGACCCGCATTTCGAGCATTTGCTGTTGATCGACAATCGCAGGGACCCGGCACTGTTACAGGATGTCGTGGGCGCCTACCGGCTGTTGCCGCCTGAGCGGGTGGGGGCGGCGGGGGGGTATTATTCGGAATCCGAGTTCGATTTGAGCGAGCTGAAAGCCTCGGGGCGGCGCTTGCTGGAACTGGGGCGATCCTGTGTGCACCGGGAGGTGCGAGGAGGGGCTGCGATGTTCCTGTTGTGGAACGGGCTGGCCGATTATGTGCTGGAGCGCGGGATCGAAGTGATGTTCGGCGCGGCGTCTTTCCACGGAACGGACCGGGACGCTTTGGCCAAGCCGTTGTCATACCTTTACCATCTCCACCGTGCGCCCAAGGGGTTGCGGGTCGCGGCGCTGCCGGCAAACCGGCTGGAGATGAACCTTTTGCCGCCGGATCAGGTCAGTCGGGCCGAGGCGATGACGGGTATTCCGGCGCTTATCAAAGCCTATCTGAGGATGGGAGGCTATGTCAGCGACGGGGCGTGGCTGGATAAGGCCTTCAACACCACCGATGTCTGTTTGGTGATGGACACTGCGCAGATGAGCATGAAGCACCGCGATTTCTATGTCCGCAAGAAGGGTCGCGACGTGTGAGTGACTGGACCAAAAATACCCTGCAGCCAATGCGCCTTGGGGTCGGGGATTGGCTGCGAATTTTGTGGCGCGGAGGGGTTCTGGGGGGGCTGACTTATTTCTGCCTTCTCGTTTTGCTGTTGCTGCGTCTGGTCGAGCGGCCACTGTTCGGCATGGCCCGTCCCTGGACGCCGCACATCACTCAATTTGTCTGCCGGTCTGCCTTTGCCATCCTTGGGATCGGCTATGCCGTACGGGGGCGGCCCATGACTCAGCATGGCGCGGTTGTGGCCAACCATTCCTCGTGGCTGGATATCTTCTCGTTGAATGCGGCGCAGCGGATCTATTTCGTTTCCAAGGCGGAAGTGGAGCATTGGGCGACCATCGGAAGGTTGGCGCGGGCCACGGGCACAGTGTTCATCGCCAGAAAGGGAACCGAGGCCAAGGCGCATCAGGCCGTCTTCGAAGAACGGTTGCGGGCGGGGCACAGGCTTTTGTTCTTCCCGGAAGGGACCAGCACAGACTCAATGCGCGTTTTGCCGTTCAAATCCGCGCTGTTCGCGGCGTTTTACACCCATGGGATGAGCCGGATCATGCATATCCAGCCAGTGACGGTGCTTTACCATGCGCCGGCGGGTGAGGATGCCCGGTATTATGGCTGGTGGGGCGACATGACGTTTTCGGGACATCTGTTGCAGGTGCTTGCGACGAAGCGACCGGGGCGGGTTGAGGTGATCTTTCATCCCGAGGTGCCGGTGGACGCTTTTGCGGACCGCAAGCAGCTGGCGGCACATTGCGAGCGGGTGATCCGGGCAAGCCATGTCCTTGCCGCGCAGGTCGAGATTTGAGCGGCGTCAGGTCAGGGCCGCCAGCAGGTCCTTGAGGGCGGTGACGGGTTCGGCGGCGGACCAGATTTCGCTGCCGATGCCGAAGAAATCGGTGACAGGACCAAATTGCGCAATCAACTCGCGGGTCAGGGCACCTTCGGCAATGACCGGCACTTCGATCATGGCGGACCACCAGTCGAAAAGCTCGAAATCTGCGCGCTCGCCCTTGCCAAGGGCGGTTTCGCCGATCGGGCCGAAGGCGACATAGTCGGCACCGGCCTCGCCCGCAGAGATGCCTTCGTGCCGGGTGGTGCCGCAATAAGCGCCGACGATGGCATCAGCGCCCAGATCCTTGCGCAGGGCGCGGACCGAGCGGGCGCCGTCGGTCAGGTGGATGCCGTCCAGCCCATGCCGCTCGACGAAGAGGGCGTGGTTCTCGATCACGATGGCGACGTCGCGGGCATGGGCGACCAGACGGCAGGCGTCGGCGGCGCGGCCGATGGTGTCTTCGTCGCGGGTGGCAAGGGACAGGCGCAAGCAGGCGATACCGACGCTGTCCATCACTGCGGCGAGTTGGTCCGGAAACGTCTGGAGGTCCAGAACGGGCGGAGTGATGAGCGTGATCTGCGGGCGGTCTTCAGCGGCCATGGTCTGATCCTTGCGGTTTGGCCGCTGATAGCGCGGATTTGCCGGTATGGGGAAGGGCGATCTTTTCGCGAACGGGCCGCGGGGCTATTTCGGGGGCAGGGTCTTGACGAAGGCAAGGGCCATGGCGCTGAGTGCTGCACGTCGGCTGTCGTCGGCGCAATCCTCGGTCGGCAGTTCGACAAAGCCTGCCATCGGCTTGTCGCGCTGGATCATCGGATAGGTGCCGGGGATGTCGAGGGCTGCTTCGTCATTCGGTTTTCCGACGCGAAACAGGGCAGAGGTCTTCATGGTGCCCGACACCATGTTGCCGTTCAGAAGAAAGCAGAGACCGCCGAACATCTTCTTCTCGGTAATGCGCTCGCCCGCGAGGTCTTCGCGCAAGAGGTGAGCCAGTCCTTCGTCGATTGCCATGATGACCTCACTTCGGGGGAAGGGTGTGAATGAAATCCAGCGCCATGGCGAGGAGCCGGTCACGGCGGGCATCGTCGGCGCAGGCTTCGTCCGAGACATCGACAAAGCCGGACATCGGTTTGCCGGTGAAGGTCATCGGACCGACGCCGGTAATGGTCAGGGCAGCCGCGATGTTCGGCTTGCCCACACGGACCATCGCGCCGTTCTTGTGAACACCGCAGAGCATGTGGCCGTTCAGCATGAAGGAGAGGCCGCCCATCATCTTTTGTTCCGTGACGGGCTGGCCATGCAGCGCGTCGCGCAGGATCTCGGCGAGGCCGGTGTCATAGGCCATGGTCGCCTCCTTGTCTGGAGCCCGTCGCTAGCGTATCAGGCGATCTTCTCATTCCAAAGGGCGAAAGATGATCCCTCCCGTCTTCATTCTGGTGCGTCCGCAGATGGGCGAGAACATCGGGGCCGCCGCGCGGGCCATGCTGAATTTCGGGCTGGAGCGGATGCGGATCGTGGACCCGCGGGATGGCTGGCCCAATCCCAAGGCGGCAGCGATGGCGTCGGGAGCGGGGCGGGTCTTGGACTTTGCCGGGGTCTTCCCGGATGTCCGCGCAGCGGTGGCCGATTGCGATTATGTTTTTGCGACAACGGCGCGGGGGCGGGAGTTGACCAAGCCCGTGGTGACGCCCGAGCGGGCCATGGTGATGGCGCGGGAGATGGCGGCGGCGGGCAAGAAGGTCGGTGTGATGTTCGGGCCCGAACGGGCGGGGCTGGAGAACGACGATATCGTGCAGGCGCAGGCGATTGTCACCGTGCCGGTGAACCCGGAATTCTTCAGCCTGAACCTCGCGCAATGCGTGCTGCTGCTGGGTTATGAATGGGGGCGGCAGGGGTCGGAGGTGCCGCCGGAGGTGATGGCGATGGGGCGGACCGATTTTGCCACGGGCGAAGAGGTTCAGCGGCTGGGCGATCATTTCGAGGAGCGGCTGGCGGCGGCGGGGTTCTTTTACCCGCAGGGCAAGGCCGAGGGCATGAAGCTGAGCCTGCGCAACATGTGGTCCCGGCTGGGTCTGACGCGGGCCGAGGTCCAGACCTTTCACGGCATGCTGCGACAGATTGCCTATCGGTTGAAGAAGCAGGACGAGTGATGTCGTCTGATGTCGTCAAAAACGACATCGTGTATTTGTGTTTTATTTCATAAGGTTGACGGTTTCCATTAACCCGATCTTAACCCCTTTTGACGACGACAAGGGGGGCCCTGCCCCCCGCCTTCGGCCCCCCCCGGAGTATTTGGCAAGGTGCAAATGAGGGCCCGCTCGCCCTTGAAGGGGGCGGGGGTGCGCACTAGGGTTCAGCGCAAAGGGTCAAGGGGCGGCACATGGCGGGCAAGCGCAGTATTTTTGAAGA
>JANMCI010000187.1:0-7255 GCA_031361245.1 Rhodobacterales bacterium | reverse complement strand
ACCGTACGCGGCCGCCCTGCGCTGTCGGTGACCCGGTTGATCCCGATGTCGATCAGCGCGGCACCCGGCTTCAGCATCTCGCCCGTGACCAGACCCGGCTTGCCAACCGCCACGAAAACCGCGTCAGCCCGGCGCGAATGGACCGCCACCTGCCGCGTCATGTGATGGCACACCGTCACCGTCGCCCCAAGGCCCATCATCAGGAACGCAATGGGCTTGCCCACGATCTCGCTGTGACCGATGACGCATACATCCAGCCCCTCGATCTTCAGCGGCAGGGTTTTCAGAATCTCGACCGCCGCGACGGCGGTGCAGGGGCCAAGGGCCAGATCGTTATAGACGATGTTGCCAATAGAGGCGGGGTGCATGCCCTCGACATCCTTCAGGGGATGGACGGCCTTTTGCAGCGCCTTGACCGGGATGTGGGCAGGCAAGGGCCGCTGAATGATGATGCCGTTGACGCGCGGATCGGAATTCAGCCCGGCCAGAACCCCGGTCAGTTGTTCCAGCGATATGGTCGCCGGGTAATTGCGCGCCTCGAACCCGACGCCTGCGGCATCGGCCTGACGCTGCTGGTTGCGCACATAAAGCTCTGCCGCCGCCACATCCCCGACCGAGATGGAGACCAGCCGTGGCGCCCAGCCCGCTGCCGCAAGCACCAAAGCCTCGGCGCGGGTCTCGGCCTGCAGACCTTCCGCTATCGCTTTGCCGTCAATCTGTGTGGCCGTCATTTGCCCTCTTCTTCTGCAGGGTCAGGACCCAGAACCGCTTCTTCGCGCTCGATCGACCAGTCGATCAGCTTGCGCCACAGCTTTTCCAGCTTGTCGGGCGGCAGCCCGTGCGCGGCAGCGTGGGCCCGCACCTTGGCCACGACCTCTTCGACCCGCTCGTCGATGCGGGCAGGCAGGCCCACCCCGGTCTTGATCACCGCCGCGCGGTCAATATAGCTGACCCGCCGGGCAAAGAGCGCCACCAGTTCGGCGTCGACGCGGTCGATTTCGACCCGGATCTCTGCCATCGTGGCGCAATCTGCTGCTGGTTTGCTGATCATGACTTTGCCCCCTGCAAGTGGCGCCCTGATACCTCAGGACGCCTGCAAGGACAACGAAGGGTCAGAACAACCCTTCGACATTGCCTTCGGCGTTCAACCGGATCACCTCTGCCGAGGGCACCTTGGGCAGACCCGGCATCGTCATGATCTCACCGCAGATCACGACGACGAACCCGGCACCGGCCGACAGCCGCACTTCGCGCACCGGCACCGAGTGGCCCGTGGGCGCGCCGCGGACCGAGGGGTCGGTGGTAAAGGAATACTGCGTCTTGGCGATGCAGATCGGCAGATGGCCATAGCCCGCCGCCTCCCAAGCCTTCAGCTGATCGCGCACCGATTTGTCGGCCAGGACCTCGTCCGCGTGATAGATGCGCTTGGCAATGGTTTCGATCTTCTGGAACAGCGGCATCTCGTCGGGATAAAGCGGGGCAAAGCCTGAAGGAGCCTCTGCCATCGCCACGACCTTGTGGGCCAGCTCTTCGATGCCCGCACCGCCATTGGCCCAATGCTTGCACAGGATCGCCTCGGCGCCCTGTTCGGCGACATAGGCCTTCACCGCCGCAATCTCGGCATCGGTGTCGCTGTAGAAATGGTTGATCGCCACGACCACCGGAACGCCAAAGCCCTTGACGTTGCCGATATGGCGGCCAAGGTTCGGGCAGCCCTTCTTGACGGCGTCAACGTTTTCGGCCCCCAGATCGGCCTTCGCCACGCCACCGTTCATCTTCATCGCACGCACCGTCGCGACAATGACCGCCGCCGAGGGCTTGAGGCCCGCCTTGCGGCACTTGATGTCAAAGAACTTCTCGGCACCAAGGTCAGCCCCGAAACCGGCTTCGGTCACGACATACTCGCCCAGCTTCAGCGCCGTCTTGGTGGCGATGACAGAGTTGCAGCCATGGGCGATGTTGGCGAACGGACCGCCATGCACAAAGGCGGGGTTGTTTTCCAGCGTCTGCACGAGGTTCGGCTGCATCGCGTCCTTCAAGAGCACGGTCATCGCCCCGTCCGCCTTGATGTCACGGCAATAGATCGCCTTCTTGTCGCGGGTATAGGCCACGACGATGTTGCCCAGACGGGTCTGCAGGTCCTCAAGGTCATTGGACAGGCACAGGATCGCCATGACTTCGGACGCCACGGTGATGTCGAACCCGGTCTGGCGCGGAAAGCCGTTCGACACGCCGCCCAGCGACACAACGATGTCGCGCAGCGCCCGGTCATTCATGTCCATGACCCGGCGCCACATGATCCGCCGCTGGTCGATGTCCAGAGTGTTGCCCCAGTAGATGTGGTTGTCGATCATCGCCGACAGCAGGTTGTGGGCCGAGGTGATGGCGTGGAAATCGCCGGTGAAGTGAAGGTTCATCTCCTCCATCGGCACGACCTGCGCGTAACCACCCCCCGCGGCCCCGCCCTTCATGCCGAAGTTGGGCCCCAGCGAGGCCTCGCGGATGCAGACCACCGCCTTCTTGCCGATGCGGTTCAGACCGTCGCCCAAGCCCACCGTGGTCGTGGTCTTGCCTTCGCCCGCGGGCGTCGGATTGATCGCGGTCACCAGGATCAGCTTGCCGTCCGGACGTGCCGCCAGCGACTTGATGAACTCCTGGCTGACCTTGGCCTTGTCGTGGCCGTAAGGCAGCAGATGTTCCGCCGGGATGCCCAGTTTGGCACCGATCTCCATGATCGGCTTTTTCTTGGCTTCGCGTGCAATCTCGATATCGGTCTTGAAGGCCATGTCTCACTCCAAAGGGCCCTGAGGATCAGCAAGGGCCGGTTGCCGCCCTGATAGACCAGAAAACGCCATGGCGGAGTCGTTTTTCCGACTTCCCCCCCGCCAAAATCGCCAGTTCCGGTTTCCGATCGGAAAATTTGGAACGAGGTTGGAGAAAATTCCATCCGCAGAACGTTTACACCGAAATACCGCCAAGTTTAGGGGTTGCACCCAATTCCTTTACCCTCTTGCGCGACAGTCATGGCGCAACCCACGGGTCCAAAGGACGGCTTGAGATGCCCGACACCACCTATGTTCTGGATCTGACGGTCACCGGCGCAGATCTGGTGACGGTCAAGGATGACGGCTTGGGCAGCGACACCATCTCGGTGCTCGGCATCTATGACAGGGCCGTGGAAATCTCGCTCAGCTATACAACCTCGGACGGGCAAACCCTCACGGCGGGCGGATACTACTACGACCAATACGGCAGGCCGCACCGCCTGGTGATCCAGGGCCTGATCGAGAACGCCATCGGCAGCAACGGCTGTGACCTCATCGAAGGCAATGAATTCGCCAACCGGCTGTTCGGCGAGTTGAACCTGTCCGGCCCTGGTGCCGCGGACACGATCCGGGGCGGCGCGGGCGGGGACACCATCCATGGCGGCATCGGCACTGACCAGCTGTTCGGCGACGCCGACAACGACGTGCTTTTTGGCGAGGCGGGCACCGATACCATCCTCGGCGGGTCTGGTCAGGACACGATCGAAGGGGGGACTGCGGCGGACAGTCTCAACGGCGGCGGCAACGCCGGCGACATGCTGTCCTACAGGACGTCCTCTGCCGGAATCCGGATCACCCTTGACTATGCGGTCGTGACCACCGGCATCGGCGGCGATGCTGCGGGGGATCAGGTTCAGGGCTTTTTCGCGGTCCAGGGCTCGGCCTTCCGCGACATCCTGTCGGACGCCGACAAGTCCACCCTGCCCGACCATGCCAACGACAACGCCTTTTTTGGCGGCGCTGGCGGTGACCTTCTGCTGCTGGGCGGTGGCAATGACACCGGCCTTGGCGGCGTCGGCGGTGACGGGATCTGGGGTGAAAACGGCAATGACCTGCTGGACGGCGGCAATGGCAATGACAGCCTGCGTGGCGGCCCCGGTGCCGACACGCTGACCGGCGGCTCCGGCGCGGACGTTTTCGATTTTCGCAGCCGCACCGACAGCATTGCCGACCCGGAAAAGTGGGACATCCTCACCGACTTCAGCGCGGCCGAGGGCGACCGCATCAATCTGGCCCTGATCGACGCCGTGGCCACCTCGTCCGGCAATCAGGCCTTTCACCTGATCAGCACCGCTTTTATGGGCAATGCCGGCGAATTGCGGCTGGTGGCGCAGGGCAACGACCTGCTGGTGTTGGGCGACATGAATGGCGACACGCAGCCGGACATTGCCATCCTGCTCTTGAACGTTAACGCGCTGAACGCCGCAGACCTTGTGCTCTGACACGCCCGGCGCATCCCGGCCTAAACATCAAACTTGCTTGCCCAGCCCGTTGGTCTAAGGTCCGAGGAATTGGATCCAAATCAGTTCTGCGGGGGCCTGCATGGCGGACGATATCTATACAGTGGACGAATTGGTCACCGGCACGGCCACCGTCACGCTGAATGACGACGGAACGGGAAACGACACGCTCCGCATCGCGGGTGTTTACGGGACCGTGGTCGAGATCACCCTTGCCTGGACAACCGACACCGGCATCCCGACCAGCGCCGAAAGCCTCTACTTCAACCCGACCGGCGTCGGCCACCGGCTGGTGGTGAATGGCGTGATCGAGAACGCCATCGGCAGCGACGGCCAGGATTTCATTCAAGGCAATGCGCTGCAAAACGTGATCTTCGGCGACGCTCTGGCGACCGGCGCGGGGCTTGGCGATACGCTGTGGGCGGGTGCGGGGAACGACACCGTGCATGGCGGCTCGGGCAGCGATGAGATCGCGGGCGACGGCGACGACGACCTGCTTTTCGGCGATAACGGCAGCGACACCATCAGCGGCGGCGCCGGCCGCGACACGATAGAGGGCGGGGCCGGTGCCGATGTCCTGTCGGGCGGGGCCGAGGTCGGGGACACGGCAAGCTATCGATCGTCATCGGCCGGGGTCACCATCGACATCACCTTCGGCACTTCCACAATCGGCCTTGGCGGCGATGCCCAAGGCGACACGCTGACAGGGTTCCGGGGGGTTAAAGGTTCGGCCTTTGATGACGTGATCTCCGATACCGTTCTGGGCGAGGTCGCCTTTGGCGGCAACGACAACCACTTCGACGGCGGTGCAGGCAACGACCTTCTGACGCTGGGTGGCGGGTTGGACACGGCCTACGGCGGCGACGACCGCGACACCCTGGACGGCGGCGGGCAGAATGACCGCCTGTTCGGCGGGGCCGGTCGGGACAGCCTCTTTGGCGGGTCGGATGACGACCGTCTGGACGGCGGGGCTGGCGGCGACACCATGACGGGCGGTCTGGGCAACGACACCTTCGTGGCCGACGTCAACACCGACATCGTGGTCGAGGCGCTGAACGAGGGCACCGATCTGATCGTAAGCTCGGTCAACTGGACCCTTGGCGCGATGCTCGAGGATCTGACCCTTGCCGGCACTGCCACCCAAGGCAACGGCAACTCCAAAGCGAACCGCCTGACCGGCAATGCCTTGGCCAACACCCTGTCAGGCGGTGCGGGCGACGACACGGTCCACGGCGGCGGCGGCGGCGACAGCCTGATCGGCGGGGCTGGCAATGATCTGCTCTATGGCGACACCGGCAATGACACCGCAGCGGGCGGGCAGGGCGACGACACCTACGTCACCGACAGCAGCGCCGACATCATCACCGAGGCCGTGGGCGAAGGCCACGACCGGGTGCTGTCCGCCGTCAGCTGGATCCTCGGCTCGACACTGGAGGATCTGACCCTGACCGGCACCGCGACGCAAGGCGGCGGCAACTCTCAGGCCAACCAGGTGACCGGCAACGCTGTGGCCAACACCCTGTCAGGCGGCGCGGGCGACGACACCGTGGCGGGCCTTGCCGGCAATGACAGTCTGTCGGGCGGCGGCGGCGACGATCTGCTGACCGGCGGTCGCGGGGTCGATACCGTGACGGGCTTGACCGGTGCCGACCGGTTCATCTTCGCGGCGCTGACGGACCTCTCTGGCCCGCCCGGTCCCTTTGACACGATCACCGATTTCCATGCCTTTGAAGGCGACAAGATCGACCTGTCCGGCATCGACGCCAAGACAGGCACGGGCAATCAGGCCTTCTTCACCATCGGGGCGGCGGCGTTTTCCGGCATCAAGGGAGAGTTGCGGATCATCGCCAGCGGGGCCAACCTGTTGGTCAGCGGCGACGTAAACGGCGACGCCGCGGCGGACTTCACCATTCTGGTGCTGAACGTCACCGGACTGGCGGACAGTGACTTTTCCCTGTGACGCCCGCCCGCGGCGTCAGTCGTCGTCCTGCCCACCGCTGGCGCGCTCTTCGTCCAGATGGGCCCATGGCCGCTGGTCTGGGATGTGCAGCCGGATGGCGTCACCGACGCGCAGCACGCCCTCGCGCTCGACCCATGCCACGATGCCGCGCTTGTCCTTGGCTGCCGGCTTGAATTTGGGGCCGAAACCGGGATGCGCGCGATCGACCGACTTGCCCGAATAGGTGCAGGGCCGGTTGTTCAGGTTCACCACCAGCGTGGCCCCCGACGCGGCCTGCAGCCGCGAGCCCGGCGGCACATGGCTAAAGTCGGGAATGCCGCTGACCACCATCGACGCCCCGATCAGCGACGGCGACAATTCCGCAATCCCCATCCCCGCCGCAATCTCGGCGATCTCCTCCATCGACAGGACCGAGAACTGCCGCGTGTTGGCCACTTCGGTTCCTTTCGGATACTGCACCGTCATCCGCACACAGGACGGCGCGGTCAGCCCTTCATGCACCTCGCCTGCGATGCCGCCGAAACCTGCGAACATCTCTGCCACAGGCTCGGCCCACAACGGCGGCTTGGTCGAGCGCACGGCCCCCAGCCACGTGATCGTGCCAATGTATTTCGTCGGTTTGACTACAGGCATTTTCAGACCTTGAGAACAAAGAACACCCGGCGGAACGCCATCAGCGCCGAGCCATCCGCCAACACAGGATAAGCCGAAGCCAGCGCCTTGTCATAGGCAGAAACAAAAGCCTCGGTCTCTGCCGCGTCCATCTTTTCGACAAAGGGTCGCATCGCGGTGGCCTGGGTGAAGGCGCGCACCGGATGCATGTCTTCAGCGGGCTCCAGATGCTGGACATAGTCCGTCTCCCACGCCTCGACCTGACCTAGGCCGGACAGCATCTCCCAATAGGCGACCGCCGTCTGGACCGGCGCATCGAACTGCGCCACATCAAAGCGGTCAGGGAAAAGCGACGCGGCAATGTCGCGCAGAAAGCGATGCGACGGCGCCAGAAACTG
>JANMCI010000179.1:0-1646 GCA_031361245.1 Rhodobacterales bacterium | reverse complement strand
CAACGACAAGGGATGCAAGGATGATCAGGGTAGGCGTTGACGTGGGGGGCACCTTCACCGACCTCGTGCTAGAGGCGGTGGGGACGGATGGCCGCCAGCAGGTTTTTGTGCACAAGGTGTCCAGCACACCCAAGGACCAATCCATCGGCGTGGTACAGGGCGTGATCAAACTTTGCCACCAACATCGTGATCGAACGCGATGGTGCCGAGGTGGGGATGATCACCACCAAGGGCTTCCGCGACATCCTGCATATGGCGCGGCACAAGCGGCCGCACAACTTTTCGCTGCAATTCGATGTGCCGTGGCAAAGCGCGCCCCTCATCAAGCGGCGCAACCGGATTGCCGTGACTGAACGGATCATGCCGCCGACGGGTACGGTCGAAACCCCGCTGAACCTGGATGAGGTCGAACGCGCCGCCGAATTGTTCGCGCAGCGCGGGCTTCAGGCGGTGGTGATCGGCTTCTTGTTTTCCTTCCTCAACAACGACCACGAATTGCAGGCGAAAGAGATCGTCCAGCGCGTGATGCCGGATGCCTTCATCTGCGCATCCTCGGAAGTCGTGAACACGATGCGAGAGTATGAACGCTTCTCGACCGCCGCGATGAACGCCTATATCGGACCGCGCACGGCGGGCTATCTGGACAACCTGCAACGGCGCCTGTGCGAGGCCGGGGTGAACGCCTATGTTCGCATGATGCAGTCGAATGGCGGGGTTTCCACGGTCGAACAGGCCAGCAAGAACCCGGTTGGCTTGCTGCTGTCTGGCCCTGCTGGTGGCGTGATTGGCGGGCGCTGGACGGGTGAGGCTTGTGATCAGCGTCAGGTCATCACCATCGACATTGGCGGCACCTCTGCCGATATCTCGGTTATCCGTGACGGCAAGCTGACCATCAAGAATCCGCGTGACACCGAAGTGGCGGAAATGCCGGTGCTGGTTCCGATGATCGACATTGACGCTATCGGGGCGGGCGGTGGGTCGATTGCCTATGTCGACAGCGGTGGCGCTTTCCGCGTCGGCCCGCGCTCGGCTGGGGCAGAGCCGGGGCCGGCCTGTTATGGCAAGGGCGGTGTAGAACCCACGGTGACGGATGCGCAGGTCGTGCTAGGCCGTCTGGACCCGGAGCAGTTTCTGGGCGGTGGGTTGAAGATTGACGCGGCCCTGTCCGAAGCCGCGATCCGGTCAAAATTGGCCGAACCCTTGGGCCTGTCGGTGAAAGACGCCGCGCTGGGCGTCTTGCGCATCATCAACAACCACATGGCGCTGGCGATTGCTTCCAATTCCGTGGCGCGGGGGATTGATCCACGCGGCTTCAGCCTGATGGCCTTTGGCGGGGCCGGGCCGTTGCATGGCGTAGCTCTGGGTGAGGCGATCTGGGCGAAGAACGTGATCTCTCCGCTGCATCCCGGCATCACGGCGGCGATGGGGCTGCTGGTGACTGAGCCACGTTATGAATTCACACGCTCGGCGCTGGCGATTTTGCAGGCGGGGGATACGGGTACCTTCGCCAATTTGGGTGCCATCTTTGACAAACTTCAGGCCGAGGCCAAGGCGCAACTGGACAGCGACGGCGTGCCCGCTGCTGCTCAACGCTTTTCTCGCATCGCGGAATGCCGCTATGTGGGCCAAGGGTTTGAGCTGCGCGT
>JANMCI010000142.1:0-3243 GCA_031361245.1 Rhodobacterales bacterium | reverse complement strand
CACATCGACGGCGGCCTTCAGACTGGCCGCATGATGCAGGGCCAGCGGTGTCAGAATGGTCCAGCCCTCGCCCGCTGCCACCATCGCCAGGATGGCGCGGTAGCTGTCCAGTTCATAGCGGTGGGCAAGGCGGATGTTCTGCCGCGCCAGATGGGCAGCGATCTGCCGGCCCATCAGGTGGCGTGCGGTGTACTGGATCAACGGCAGCTCATCGCGCCCGCGTCCGCGCGGCGTCACCGCGACAAAGGGTTCGGCCAGAAGCGGATGAACCTCGCGCCAGCCGTCATCCGCCGCCTCTGACCCAAGATCAGCCGCGACCACCACGTCCAGCGCCCGCGCCTCCAGCTGGTCCAGCAGGCGGTGTGATGCCCCGGTTTCCAGCAAAAAGCGGCAGCCTTTCAGTGCGGTGGCCAGATCGGACAGCAAGCGCGGCGTCACCTCGGCGTCAAAATCCTCGATCATCCCCAGCCGCAGCGTTGTCAGCCCCGACAGGTCCGCCACCGCCAGATCGGCCCGCGCCTCGGCCTCCGCATTCAGGATGGTCTGGGCATGACGGCGAAACATCGCCCCGGCGGGCGTCAGGCCCATCGGCCGGGCAGAGCGGTCCAGCAGCACCGCCCCCAACGCCGCCTCCAGTCCGGTCAGTTGCTGCGAGATGGCCGAGGGGCTGACGCCAAGTCGCCGCGCCGCAGCGGAAATCGCCCCTTCTTCGGCAACCGAAAGGAATATTTCGATCCCCCACAGGGTAACCCGGCCCTGCGCGTCGGGCATGACCTGCCCCGAGCGTGTCACAACTGCGACAGCTTCTTCTGCAGTTCGGCGAATTGGCGTTTGATTTCAGCCAGTTCGTCCGATGATCCGGCCTCGCCCGCGGGCTTGGCCGTTGTGGGTTTTGCCTCGGCGGAGGTGTCCGAAGTCCAGCCCGGGATGCCGCCCATCATCGTCTTCATGAAGGCTTCCTGCTGCTTGCGCATGGCCTCAAAGCCCGGCATCGAGGTCAGGGGATTTGGCAGTTGCACCATGTTTTCCAGCACTTTGGACTGACCATTGCGCAGCATCTCAAAGCTGGCAGCCAGAAACTGCGGGACGACCGACTGGATATTGGTGGTGTAGGAGCGAACGAGGTCCGTCAGCACATTGGTCGGCAGAACGGTATCGCCTTTTGATTCGTGCTCGGCCACGATCTGCAAAAGATATTGCCGCGTCAGATCGTCGCCCGATTTCAGATCGATGATCTGCACTTCCCGCCCGGCGCGAATGAAGGTTCCGATATCCTCCAGCGTCACATAGTCCGAGGTTTCGGTATTGTAGAGACGGCGGCTGGCATAGCGCTTGATCAGCAGCGGTTTGGCAGGCTCGGCCATTTTGCACCTCTTGTTGCGGTGCAGAGAAGTCTAGGCGAGGTGCAGCAAAAAAGAAAGGGTGCGTCAGATGACGCACCCCTCCAAAGGTCCAGGGACCCCGATTACTTGGCAGCCGTGGCCGCTTTCTTGACGGTCGCGGTCACGTCGTCGGTGGCCTTCTTGACGGCGGCGGTTGCCTCGCTCGAGGCTTCCTTGCCAGCGGCCATCAGCAGCTCGACAGTGTCCATCTGCACTTTCTTGGCGACTTCCGCAAAGGCAGCCAGATTTTCGGCAGCCAGCTCGGCAGCGGCCGAAGCGAAGTCGGTTGCCGACTTGGTGTAGTCAGCCGGCTCTGCCTTGGCTTTGGAAGCCATGGTCAGCTTGGCAAGCGATTCCTTGGCCCATTTGGCCGAGATCTCGGTCGACTTTTCAGCGGCTTCCAAGGCAACCTTGGTCAGCTTCTCGCCGAAAGCGGCTTGGGTCTTGAAGGCGTTCTGGAAGGCCGAGGCGTCAACCGGGAAAGAAGCCATCATGTCCTGCATCGTCTTGGTGAAATCATTGGTCTTGGTCATTTCAAGTCTCCTGATGATCCGGGGAGCAGCCCGTTCTGATGCACCCTATATACATGCTGCAGTGCAGCATTTCAAGTGACAATTCTGCGTCGCAGCAATGACATTCCTTCATGGCAGGTATTCGCTTACGTTAGGTCAGTCGATCAGAGTGCAGGCACCGCCACGACATAGGTGCCGGGCGCTGGACACAGCACATTGCTTGCCACACGCGCCGGGACCTGTGCGCCGGACCGCTCGGCCAGCCAGTCTTTCCAGCGCGGCCACCAGCTCGCTTGGGTGAAGGTTGCACCCGCCAGCCAGTCCTCGGGTTTTTCCATTGGGCCCTGGCTGGTGTAGTGCCCATATTTGCCCTTGGAGGGCGGGTTGACGATGCCTGCTATATGACCCGACTGCGACAGGATGAAGGTCTTGTCCGCAGCACCCATCTGTCTGACACTGTTGAAACTTCCCTTCCAATGGGCAATGTGGTCGGTCTCGCAGGCCACCGCGCACAGCGGCACCTTGACGTCCGCGAGGCTTACCTTGCGGCCGAAAACCTTGTACTCTCCCTTGGCAAATCCGTCCTCCTGGCAAAGGCCGCGCAGGTATTCCAGAGCCATCTTGCATGGCAGGTTGGTCCCGTCGCCGTTCCAGTACAACAGGTCAAACGCCGGCGGCGCCTCGCCCAGCATGTAGCTTTTGATTGCTGGCTGATAGATCAGGTCGTTCGAGCGCAGAAAGCTGAAGGTCCGGGACATGAAGGACTTGGACAGGATGCCATCCTCGTGGCTTTGCCGCTCGATCCCGTCGACAAAATCGTTGCCCAGAAACACGCCGACCTCGCCCGGATCGGAGAAATCGGCCAGCGTCGTCAGGAAGGTGGCTGACTTGACCGAGGCATCAGCCGCCTTTTGCAGATGCGCCAGGGTCAGACCCAGCGTGGTGCCCGCGATGCAATAGCCCACGGCATTGATCTGCGCCTCGCCGGTGATCAGACGAACCTGGGCCATGGCCGTCAGAAAGCCATCGCGGATGTAATCGTCCATGCTGGTCTTGGCGTAGGAGGCGTCCGGGTTGACCCAAGACACCACAAAGACCGTGAAACCCTGATCCACCACCCATTTTATCAGGCTGTTCGCGGGCTTCATGTCCAGCACGTAGAACTTGTTGATCCACGGCGGAAAGATCAGCAGCGGGGTCTGGTGAACGGTTTCGGTCGTCGGCGTATACTGGATGAGTTCGAACATCCGGTTGCGGAACACCACCGATCCGGGCGTGGTCGCGATGTTCTTGCCGACGGTGAACGCCTCGGGGTCGGCCAGCGTCACCTGCAGATTGCCGCCAGCCGC
>JANMCI010000139.1:0-12001 GCA_031361245.1 Rhodobacterales bacterium | reverse complement strand
TCCCGATGCTGGGCGCCACGCTGCACACGATCAACGTGCGCTTGTCGCCCGATCAGATCCTTTACACGATCAATCATGCCGAGGATGACGCGATCCTGGTGCATGAGGATTTTCTGCCTCTGTTCTTGCCGCTGCTGCCGCGGATCTCGCGGAAGGTGCGACTGGTGTTATTGGCGGATCGCACCGCCTCCCGACCCGATGGATTCGCCGGAGAATATGAGGAACTGCTGGCCGCCGCCGATCCCGGCTTTGCCTTTCCCGAACTGGCCGAGACCACCCGCGCCACGTTGTTCTACACCACGGGCACGACGGGCGATCCCAAGGGGGTGACCTTTACCCACCGCGAACTGGTGCTGCACACGCTGGGTGTCATTGCCAACTTTGCGCCGGTTCCGGGCAGGGGAGGGGTCAAGGCTGATGACGTCTACATGCCCCTGACACCCTTGTTCCACGTGCACGGCTGGGGGTTTCCACTGGTCGCGACCATGCTGGGCATGCGGCAGATCTATCCGGGGCGGTATGAGCCTGCCAAGATCCTGGCTCTGATCGCCAAACATGACGTGACCTTTTCGCACTGCGTCCCGACCATTCTGGCGATGCTTCTGGGTGCACCGGGCACGGATCAGGTGGACCTGTCGCGATGGAAGGTCATCATCGGCGGATCGGCCTTGCCGGAGGGACTGGCAAGGGCGGCGATGGCGCGCGGGATCGACGTTCACTCCGGCTATGGCATGTCGGAAACCTGTCCGATCCTGACCGTTGCCGACATGGAAGCCACGCAAGGTGCGACGGGCGACACGACAGCGGTCCGCATCGCGACCGGCAAGGCGGCGCCCCTGGTGCAGATCCGTATCGTGGATCCCGTCATGCGGGACCTGCCGCATGACGGGGTCGCGACGGGCGAGGTTGTGGTGCGGGCGCCGTGGCTGACCCAAGGCTACCTGCGCAACCCGGCCGGGACCGAGGCGCTGTGGAAGGGCGGCTGGCTGCACACGGGCGACGTGGGCAGCATGACCGCCGACGGGACGTTGCGGATCTCGGACCGGCTCAAGGATGTGATCAAGTCGGGTGGCGAATGGATTTCGTCGCTGGAACTGGAAAGCATCGTCTCGGCCGTGCCGGGGGTGGTCGAGGTGGCGGCGGTCGGCATGCCCGATGCACGCTGGGGCGAGCGTCCGGTGGTGCTGGTCGTTGCCAAGGCGGAGGTCGAGGCGGCGGCCCGCGCGGCGGTGTCAGCGGCGATCGACGCGGGGCGGTTGTCGAAATGGGCGGCCCCCGAGCGGGTGATCACGGTCGAGAGCATTCCCAAGACCAGCGTCGGCAAGATCGACAAGAAGGCGATCCGCGCCAGTCTGGCGGCATCCAGCGCGGGTTGAAGTCGGGTGACGCGGCAGGTTAGGGTCCGGAGTTGCGATTGAACGCCCGAAAGGAAACATCATGTTCCGCGCCCTAGTCCTTGAACGATCCGGCGACGAACCGGCAGTGGCTTCGATCCGGACGCTGGACGACAGCGCCCTGCCCGCGGGCGACGTGACGGTCGCGGTCGAGTATTCCACGCTGAACTACAAGGACGGTCTGTGCTTGTCGCCGAACTCGAGCGCCGCCATGGTGCGCACCTTTCCGCATGTCGCAGGCATCGATTTTGCCGGAACGGTCGAGACCAGCGACGATCCGCGCTACCGCCCCGGCGACAAGGTCATCCTGTCCGGCTGGCGGGTCGGCGAGACCCATTGGGGTGGCTATGCCGAGAAGGCGCGGGTCAAGGCCGATTGGCTGGTGCCGCTGCCCAAGGGGCTGACCACGCGGCAGGCGATGGCGGTTGGCACGGCGGGGTTGACCTCCATGCTTGCGGTGCAGGCATTGGAGGATCACGGCCTGAAGCAGGCCGGCGGCGAAGTGTTGGTGACCGGGGCGGCGGGGGGTGTCGGTTCTGTCGCGGTCGCGCTCCTGGCGCGCGCCGGGTATCAGGTGACGGCGGTCACCGGACGGCCCGAGACGGAAACCTATCTGCGCGAACTGGGGGCCACACGGATCGTCCCGCGCGCCGAACTGGCCGAGACGGTGAAGCGACCGCTTGAGGCTGAAACCTGGGCGGGCTGCGTCGACTCTGTCGGCGGGGCGATGCTGGCACGGGTTCTGGGGCAGATGAAATATGGCACCTCGGTTGCCGCAGTCGGTCTGGCCGGCGGCTCGGGGCTGCCAGCGTCGGTCCTGCCGTTCATTTTGCGCGGCATAAACCTGCTGGGCATAGATTCCGTGATGCAGCCCTTTGCCGCACGGCAACGGGCCTGGGGACGGCTTGCCCGCGATCTGCCGATAGACCTGCTCGAGGCCATGATCGTGCCGGCGAAACTGGCCGATTTGCCGGCCTTGGCCGAGGCGATCGTGAAAGGTCAGATCAAGGGCCGGATCGTTGTGGATCTGAGCGCGAAATGAAGCCCCCGGCCGCAGCCGCGCGCAAGTCTCCTGCGGTGCGGCACCTTTTCTGACGGCAGCTTTTCATCTATCGCGGGGCCAGCACAAGGAGGCGGATCATGGCGGTTGAACTGGGTCTGGACACGTTCGGCGACATCACCCGACACAAGGACGGCACGTCCAAGCGCGCCGACGAGGTGTTGCGCGACGTCGTCGAGGAGGCGGTCGTAGCCGATCAGGTCGGGATCGATTTCATCGGTCTGGGCGAGCATCACCGGCCGGATTTCGCGATCTCGTCGCCCGAGGTGGTGCTGGCCGCGATTGCAGGGCGCACCCGGCGCATCCGTCTTGGCACGGCCGTCACTGTCCTGTCGACCGACGATCCGGTGCGGGCCTTCCAGCGGTTTTCGACGCTGAACGCGGTGTCAGGAGGCCGGGCAGAGGCGATTGTCGGGCGTGGCAGCTTTACCGAAAGCTATCCGTTGTTTGGATTTGACCTGAACGACTATGATCTGCTGTTTGAAGAACGTCTGGACCTTTTTGCCCGCCTTGTGCGCGACAAGGAAGTCAGCTGGGAGGGCAAGACCCGCACCGGCCTGACCCGCGCCCACGTTCAGCCAGAGCTTGGCCCCGAAGGCATGACGGTTTGGGTCGGTGTGGGCGGCACCCCGGAATCGGTGGTGCGGGTGGTGCGGCAGGACCTGCAGCTGATGCTGGCCATCATCGGCGGCGACCCCCGCCGCTTCCTGCCTTTCGTGGATCTTTACCAGCGCGCCTGCGCCCAGATGGAGCGTCCGGTGCGCCCCGTGGGGGTTCATTCGCCGGGCTTTGTCGCCGCAACCGACGAAGAGGCGCGCGAGGCGGTCTGGCCGCATTACCAAGAGATGTTCGGCCGCATCGGACGCGAGCGTGGCTGGCCCCCGACGACGAAAGAGCGCTATCTGGCCGAGATTGAACAGGGCTCGCTCTATGTGGGTTCGGTCGAGACGGTGGCCCGCAAGATCGCGGCAACCGTGCGGGACCTTGGTCTGCAACGGTTCGACATGAAGTATTCGACCGGTGCCTTGCCTCACGAGCTGCTTGTCGACGGGATCACGCTTTACGGCGAAAAGGTCATTCCGATGGTGCGCGACCTGCTCAGCACCGACAAACGCCACTGAAGGGCAAGAAAAAGGGCAAGACGCGATGACGCCTGGCCCCTTTTCACAGCGCCCAGCGGCGCGTTCCCGGAAACGTCCTACTGCGGATCGACGTCGCTGACTTTCATCTCCACGCCAGCGCGCAAGAGGGTCCTGAGCGCGCGGCGATATGGCTTGAGATTCTTTTCCACAGTCCTGTCGCGAGCTTCAAGCCATGCGGCATTGCGCTGCTCGGGGGTCCCCTCGGGATTGGCGCCAATCCATTCCTGAGCCCAGATCGCCCGCACCAACATACGCCCAATCTGAATTTCCAACCTGCTGGCGGTATCTGCGCCGTCGGCATCGTCCGGTCCACCAGAACCCTTGGCGCCCCGGCCCTTCGCGGCAGCGCCAGCTTTCGTCACATTGCTCATTCCCATGCTCCTTGATGGTGTTGCCCTATGGGATAGGCTATTTCCCGGACTAGTCAATTGGTCCTGCCGGGACGGCGAGACAAGCGGCAAGGTGTGACCGGAACGCGCGGTGCTTTCTGGTTCCATCCTCCGCCCAAGCGTAATCTGGGCGGTTTTCCTGTCGGTCCTGTTCTGTTAAGTGCATCCGACGGAAGCAATTCCCAACGGTTCAAGAAGGACGGATAATGGCTGGAAAGTTCTTGATGGTAGGTGCCGGACTGTCGGGCGCCGTGATCGGGCGGCACCTTGCCGAAGCGGGGCACGAGGTCACGATCGTCGACGCGCGGTCCCATGTTGCGGGCAACTGCCACACAGAGCGCGATGCCGAAACCGGGGTGCTGGTGCATGTCTACGGCCCGCACATCTTCCACACCGATGACGCCGAGGTCTGGGACTATGTGAACCGCTACGAAACGTTCATGCCCTACAAGAACCGGGTCAAGACCATCTCGGGCGGGGCGGTCTATTCGCTGCCGGTGAACCTTCACACCATCAACCAGTTTTTCGGCAAGACCATGGGACCGGACGAGGCGCGCGCTTTTCTGACGGCGCAGTCCGATACCTCGATCACCGATCCGCAAACCTTCGAAGAGCAGGCGCTGCGCTTTGTGGGTCAGGGCCTTTATGAGGCGTTCTTCAAGGGCTACACCCAAAAGCAGTGGGGGTGCCATCCGTCGGCGCTGCCCGCGTCGATCCTGAAGCGGTTGCCGGTGCGGTTCACCTATGACGACAACTATTTCTTCCACCAGTTTCAGGGGATGCCGAAAGACGGCTATACCGTCATGGTCGAACGCATCCTCGATCACCCCGGCATCTCGGTTCACTTGAATACCCGTTTCACCCGCGATCAGGCTGCGGCCCATGACCATGTGTTCTATTCCGGCCCGCTGGATGGCTGGTACGACTTCGACATCGGCAGGTTGGGCTACCGCACACTGGATTTTGAGCGCTTTACCCATCAGGGCGACTATCAGGGCTGCGCCGTGATGAACTATGGCGAAGTTTCGGTGCCCTATACGCGGATCACCGAACACAAGTACTTCGCCCCTTGGGAAAGCCACGAAGGCTCGGTCTGCTACCGCGAGTTCTCGCGGGAATGCGGGCCGGATGACATCCCGTATTATCCGATACGCCTGATGGAAGAGCAGGCGCTGTTGCGCCAATATGTTTCACGGGCCGAGGACGAAAGTGGGGTGACCTTTGTCGGTCGTCTGGGCACCTATCGTTATCTGGACATGGACGTGACGATCCGCGAGGCGCTGAACACCGCCCGCGCCTTCAGCGGCCATCTGGCCGCCGGCACCCGGATGCCCGCTTTCGCGGTCAAGCCGATATGAATCAGACGCTCGCCGGCTCCGAAGGTCTGGCAGTCCAGAGCGATCAGACACCGTTGACGATTGCGGCAGTGGTGGTGACCTACAACCGCCGCGCGCAGCTCGAACACACGGTCGAGCGGCTGTTGGCCGAGCCGATCGACCATGTGATCGTCGTCGACAATGCCTCGACCGATGGCACGGCAGAACTGTTGCGGCAGATCACGGACCCGCGCTTTCACCTGATCAGCCTTGCGCAGAACTCTGGCGGCGCCGGCGGTTTCCAGGAGGGGATACGTCAGGCCACAGCGCTGTTCGATCCCGACTGGTGCGTGGTGATGGACGACGACGCCCGGCCGGAACCTGGTGCGACCCGCTATTTCCGCGCGATGAACCTTGCGGGTCTGGGCGCGGTCGCTGCCGCGGTCTACACCTCGGACGGTACGATCTGCGACATGAACCGGCCCTCGGTGAACCCGTTCTGGCACCGCGAAGTGTTCTGGCGCACGGCCATGGGCCGGGGGCGCAAGGGCTTCCATCTGCCTGACGAAGCCTATGGTTTGCCGGTTCCGACCGATATCGACGCGGCTTCTTTTGTAGGTCTTTTCATGTCGCGGGAGGCGATCAGGGTCACCGGGCTGCCGGATGGGCGGCTGTTCATCTATGGCGATGACGTCCTTTACACGCTGCAGATGCGCAGCGCCGGGCAAAGGATGATCTTTGCGCCTGATCTGCGATACGAGCATGACTTCAAGACCTTTGCCGTCGAGAGCCGCGCCTTCCAGCCCCTGTGGAAGACCTATTACCACAGTCGCAACCTGTTGCTGGTCTACCGCTTTGCCGCAGGTCTGTGGTTCTGGCCCGCCCTGCTGCTGATCCTGCCCAAATGGCTGATGAAAGCGCGGTTGTATGACCGCGACTGGGCGCTCTATGTCAAACTGCTCGCCTACGCGGTTGCGGATGCGCTGCGCGGCAACCTGAACCGCAGCCATCACGACATCGTGGCCCTTTCGATCAGGCGCAATGGACCACTCGAAAGACCGGCGCGCTAGCCAGTGCCGCTGATATGCCGGGCCCGCGAAGGGATCCGGCACATCGGCTAGTCTTCGACGGCAGTTTCGACCTCGACCTGTTCATCAAAGCCTCCGCGACCGGCCTTGCGACCACTGCCCCTGCCAGGTCCGGCCTTGCCCTTGCCACTACGGCCACGGGCCGACCTTGCGGTGTGGTCCGGAGCGGGCTCGGCAATGACCCTGATCTGGTGGTCGGTGCGAAGCCTTTCCGCCAGAAAGTCAGGGTCGGCGTTGACCAGAACCGCGGTCTGATCGATGAAAGTGTTTATCAGATATTGCTCGCGGTCGCTGAAATGATCCTCGATCCGGACCGACTGCTCGGCATCCACGGCTTTGGAGGGTGCGGCATTCAGCGCGTCGGTCATCGGGGTGCCCGTGAAGAACGCGGCGTCCAGCGCTGCGGCATCCTCGGCATATTGCGCGCGCACGACCTCGGCCAAGCCCTTGTGGATGCGCACCTTTGTGCCCTCGCGATAGGCGCTTTCGTTCATTCGCCGCGCCAAGGCGCGTCCGACGGTGGACTGATAGTCCTGGACGAAGCGATGGCCTTCGGCCAAGCGCAGATGCAGTTGCCGCACGATGGCAAGGTTCTCCAGCGACAGCGATTCATTGGCGTCCGGGGTGGCGTCCAGCGCGAAATCCTCGGTTTGCAGCGCGAATTGCAGGAAATCGGCCACCACATCGTTACGGAACAACATGTCGCGGATCATCGGGCGCAGTTCAAAGGCACTGCCGAAAGCCGCGCGCCATGCCACAAAGCGCGGCGTGTAGACGAAGGTCCCGCGCTGGTGCACGAGGGCCTGCAACTCGCTCAATGTCCCGGCAAAGAATCCGGTCTTGACCCTTTCCGCATAGGTCGAGGCAAAGCGGTCAGCATGCGGGCGGACATAGGCGATGAAGCGGGCGTCGGCCAGCATCTCCGGCATGTATTTCTTGATCGCCTCTTTCAGCACACTGGGATCGACGTTCTCGAAATGCTCGGCCGAGATCACGGCAACATCAGACGGCGTGGCGTAGATCTCGTCCAGAATTTCACCCACCAGCTCTTCGGTCTTGCTGTTGTCGAAACGCCCACTAAGGCTTTTGGCAAATGTGATGTGGCTGACTTTGGTGCCATGGGGATACAGCAGCCGAACACTGTCGCAGGTCCATCTTTTGGACGAAAGGGCCGTTTGGATTGCGGTCGATCCGGTCTTCTTGTCGCCCAGATGGAATACCAGTTTCGTCATCAAGCTGACCTCACATTGACTTGCACCGCCAAAGCCCCGGGGTGGGCGCGTACGTCCTTTTTTCTTTGCATTGGGCCAGCGCACCGGCCAACCGCATCACAGTCATTTCTGCGCCAGATGCGGCTGCCTTGCCATGGCAGGCTTGCGATCCCACCGATATGGGTGACTGCCCGTTGTGACAAGGGTCCTTTCGATCCATGAGCCTTGCGCAGGCAACTTCCCGGTTTCGCCCCGGCCGCCCCGCTCTTTCGGGACAGGTGGCATGGTGATCCTTCATGCGTCATTGGACTGGGACTTCGCTGTCGTTTTGCTTGCTGGCAACCCGCCTCCGATCAGAACGGCGATGTCGGTCAGTACCGCATTGACCATGTCGATATGGGCCAGGATCTGCGGCGGCGGTGCTTTGCCGTCAGGGGCAGGGGGGCGCTGGCCGATGTCGCGCTCGAAGGCGATGGTCCAGGCGGTGGGTCTTTTCCTGAACATGGCAACCAGACGCCGCGCCCGCTTGTGCAGAACCTGAATGTCCGGGTCCGGGAAATGGGCCTGTGGCCTGTTATCCTGAGTGGCCCCGGTGGCGTCGCGCCCGGCCTCTTCCAGCGCTTGCGCCATCAGCGGCTGGCCAAAGAATTCGCGGTCCAACCTCTCGGCATCGCCTTGGCAATAGGCTTTGAGGTCCTGATACTGAGTCTGGCTGATCTTCAGTCTGGTGCCGGCACCGGGATAAGCGCTCATCAGCGCGCGTCCGATGTGATCGCCGACGGAATGCCGGGTACCCAGAGGGATCTTGTTGCGCTTCAGGATGTTTTGCACTTCGCTGAGACCTGCCAGAAACTCTAGCGGCAGTGAGGTGTTGGCTGCGGTGGCAGCGCGTATCTCAAAAGGGGCGCCCTTCAGCGCAAAGTCCAGAAAATCGCTGACGACATCGCCGTTGCGCAACCGGCCGCGGATCATCGGGCGCAAGGTGAAACGGTCGCCGAATGCCGCGCGCCAGCGTTCAAATCGCGGGGCATACTGCAACAACTGCTCGCCCTGCGTGCGATGAAAAAAGGTCGCCATGTCACCCTGAAAGAGCCCAGCCTTGCTGCGCTGCATGAAGGCCGAAACCAGCCGATTGGCATGGGGACGGACATAGGCGATCACGCGCAAGGTCGGGACGTATTCCGGCACGAATTCGGTCAGGGCGTTCAGCAGGACGTTCGGATCGACACGAAAGAACTGCTCGGCCGAGACGACGGCCACATCGGCCTCTGCCGCACGCAGCCATTCGGCAAAGCGGCCCCAGCGCGCGGCGCGTTGATCGGCCTGTTTGGGGTCAGACAGCGCATTTGCCAGCGGGAACGAGTTCAACTGCTCGGGATAGGCAAGGGTCGCCGACGGGCTTTCCCAAAGCCTGTGGCGCAGCACCTCCTGTATCGACGAGGTGCCGGTCTTGGGGTCGCCGATATGCAAGACAAGGGATGTCGCCATCAGAAATTCCTTCGAACTGTCGCGATCTTTGCCCGGACTTTCAGGGGTCCGGCTGTGGCCGCCTGTGCCGGCGGCTAGGTGAGTTTCAGCAGTCGCTGCCAAAAGCCTGGCACGGTGATTTCCATGTACCCCTTGCGGTACTTGGCCAGCAGCGCGCGATAGCCAACGACCAGCCTCAGCGTCAGCCACAAAAGCTGCAGGGACTGGGCAAGGAAACGCAGTTTGGACTGGCGCACGGTATAGGCCTTGTCACGGGTCGAGTTCAGGAACGTGATTTGCGATGCCCCCCAGACGCGGGCGAAATTGTTGCGGTCGCGCGGCTGCAGCAGCACCTTCCTGCCCCACAGATTGTAGAACGGCAGCAGATGACCGTTCAGCGACCAGCGGAACAACTGGCGCCTCAAGCCCGTGGCTTCGGTCACGCTTGGCTCGCCGCTCAAATTCATCTCGGACGCCGGCTTCCAGCTTTCCACCTTGTAAAGTGCCTTGACTGCGGCGCGCTGGGCAGAGGCGTCGGCGTTCTGCACAAAGAACTCGGGCCCCTTCAGCACATCATTCCACGCCAGAAACAGGGCGTCGACGGTCTCGTACTGGAATTTGGCGATGTTGCGCAGGAAGAAGCCGACCCCGATCCTGGCAATGTTCAGCGGGCCGATCTGCATCTTTTCCAGCGTCAGATGCTGCACGAAATGGTTGCGCAGGTCCAGATACAGGGTCATCGGCGATTCCTTGTCGCTGAAGTCCTCGGCAAAGGAGACAACGCCGTTCAGGGTCGTGATGTGGAAATCGTTCGCCAGCGAGAAGTTGATGTCATCGCCCCGCACAAAGAACGGAAAGGGATAGCGGGTCACCTGCCTGACCGGGAAGGCAAAGAACCACCAGCCGCCGTACATTTTCTGGCTGCGGTAACTGGCGGACTGAATTTCCATGTCCATCACCTCGGCCCTGTCGCGCAGGTCCACGCCATTGAACTGCGGGCGGCAATGCCGGTCAAAGACCGCACCGTTTTCCCACATCCGCCACTTGTCGGAATTGCTGATCATGGCACCCGAAACGGCCGCTTTGGGGTCTTTGGACAGCGTCAGAAAGGCATAGGCCCGGTGCAACGCCTCCATCGGGATCGAGGCGTCGTCATCCATGAACAGCACATGGCTGTAGCCGGCCTTTTCGCCCTCGATCAGCCCGCGGGTGAACCCGCCCGCGCCGCCAAGATTGGCGTTGGGGATCAGGGTGATCTTGGCGCTTTCGACGATGTTGGCGCTGTTGCCGTTGTCCACGATGTTCAGATGCATCTGGTCGGCGAAGTCGCAGGTCTTGAAATAGGCTTCCATCCGGCGGGCCGTGTTCTCGACCTCGGCCTCGCGCTTGAAGGTCGTGATCGACAGACACAGCCTGACCTCGGGGTTGATCCTGCCCGGCACCGCAAATCGCGCCCCGGTCAGTTGCGCGCTTTGGCTGACGGCGTGAAGCTCGAAGTAAATCATTCCGGTGACGGCGGTCAGGGCGTAATGCGACAGCTCGATCAGGGTCTCTTCCACCGGCGACAACGTGTAGGCGGCGTTGCACAGCAGCTCCCACGACCGGTCCGGGACGGCATGGAAAACCTTGACCAGCACCCGGCCACGCCCCTTCAGGCCCAGATACAGCCCCTCGGGCTCACAGGTTTCATGCCATTTTCCGATGTTCAACGCATTGAAATAGCTGTCAAACTTGACAACCGTTTCCCCTTCAAAGATCAAGGTCTCGGTCGCGGCCTTGAAGGTGGTCGGACCATCGGCGTGGTAGTACATCTCCGCTTCGGTGCACAGCCCAGGCTCGGGGTAGATGACATGCTGCAGCGTGAGCAGTTTGCCATCTGCCGCGTGGGCTTCGCTGTCCCGGCGGGCGATCATTCCGGTCAAATGGATCAGCCTGTGGCCGTTGGCCCTGAGTGCCTCATCAAAGGCGACCATGCCCTCGCCGGCCTGGACCTTGGGCAGGTTCTTCAGGCAAAGCGCCAGAAACTCGGGCTGGAACAGCAACTTGTCTTCGGTATCGGCGGCAAGCTCGCTCTCCATTTCGACGACCTGCAGCGCTTCGCTCAGATCGGCCCCCTGATAGTTCGGTATCGGCTTGTCGTGCAGATCACGGGTCATGCCATTGGCGCCCATCATCGCGTTATCGCCCTTGTCCAGCACCGCAGCGCCCAGCGCGCTGTGCGGCCCGCGCGCCTGCGACAGAAAGACCACACAACGGTCCAGCGTCTCGCGGTCCACCAGGGACGTGGGGTCCATGACAACGGCATGGCTGAACCCGTCCGCCTTTGCCTTGTTCAATTGCGCCAGCGCCGGGGTTGCGGACGGGGTTTCCACCAGTTCGGCCGATACGGCACGGCCAAGGTCCGTGCCAGCCCAGAGCCGCAATCTTTCGCGCACAAGGTCATCCCCGGGCGACGCTTCTGGCACCTTGGGCAAGCACAGCGCCAGCTTGAGGCCCGGCTCGATCCGGCCCCGCGTCAGATAGCGGGCCCCGGTCACGGTGGCGGTGTCGTCAACACTGCAATTGGTCAGCTCGAACCACAGGGCGCCCTCGGCAGTGTGCAGCGCGACATGCGACAGATCGATCACCGTCTCGTCGCCCGGCGAAAGCTCCACAACCTCGCAAACCAGTCGCTCGGGAGACCGTCCAGACACGGCCTGAAAGACCTTGACCTCGACCGTGCCGCTGCCAAGGATCGCCAGAAACAACCCGTCCAGCAGGCAAGCCCTGGCCCAGTTGCCAAGGCCAAGCATATTGCCAAAGGTGTCCGTTTGCAGCCCGGCTTTCGGCGGCAGAAAGACCGTTTTCGTGCTTTCGCTGACCCAGCCCCGATCCGTGAAATTGTAAAAGACCCGCGGCTCGGTGCAGACGCCTTGCTGGGACAGGACCATGTGT
>JANMCI010000137.1:0-7552 GCA_031361245.1 Rhodobacterales bacterium | reverse complement strand
CCGAGCGCGAAGTTCGGATTTCCGAACGCACGAAATTTATGCTTTCCCGCATGGGCTTGCCGCATTGCAGCGCAGGCAGAGAAGCCGTCGCAGGAAGCCCTCCGGGTCGGTAGCCTTGTCGCAGTAAACGGCAAGGGAGGATCCAAGCCATGAAATGCGACAAACTGGTAGATGTCGGGCGCAGGCAGTTCATGCGCGGCGGCATCATTGCCTCGGCAGGTGCTGCGGCCACCGCTGTCATGGGTTCGGGGGCTGCTCAGGCACAGACGGCACCCATGACACTGGCGATGGTCAGCTATCCGTCCAACCGACTTGGCAATCTGTCCGAGTTAAAGGTGAATGAGCCCATCGACGTCAGCTATCCTGACGACAGCAGCCCGGGCGTTCTTCTCAAATTGGGCAGCAAAGTCGAAGGCGGCGCCGGTCCTGATGGTGATGTGGTCGCCTTTTCTGTGCTGTGCCCGCACAAGGGCTTTCCGCTCAGCTACCATGCCGAAGACAAGACGCTGAACTGCCCCGGCCACTATTCGCGGTTCGATACCGAAAACGGCGGGCAGCAGGTCTGGGGCCATGCCACGCAGAACTTGCCGCAGTTCACGCTTCGCATCGACGACAAGGGCGACATCTTCGCCGAAGGCGTCGATGAGCTGATCTACGGTCGCCTGTCCAACGTGTTGCAAGGCTGAGGGAGAAAGAAAATGGCATATAAACGCCGCATCGACCGTCTGCCGATCATCCCCGCAGACGCCAAGGTTCACAATGTCACCTGTCACTACTGCATCGTCGGCTGTGGCTACAAAGCCTACACTTGGCCGATGAACAAGCAGGGCGGTACCGCGCCCGACCAGAACATCTTCGGGGTCGACCTGAGCCAACAGCAAGACCCGAGCACGGCCGCCTGGTATTCGCCCTCCAGGTATAATGTCGTCAAACAGGACGGCCAAGACGTGCATCTGGTCGTCAAGCCCGATGTCGATTGCGTGGTGAACTCGGGCCTCGGCTCAGTGCGCGGTGCGCGGATGGCCGAAAACCGGCGCTCGGATGTGACGGGCAGCCAGCAGCAGCGGCTGACCGACCCAATGGTCTGGCGCTACGGCACCTGGCAGCCAACAAGCTGGGATGATGCGCTGGATCTGGTCGCCCGCGTCACCGCGAAGGTGATCGACAAGGACAAGGAGGACGATCTGTTCGTGTCGATGTTCGACCACGGCGGCTCGGCTGGTGGGTATGAGAACACCTGGGGCACGGGAAAGCTGTATTTCGAGTCAATGAAGGTCAAGAATTGCCGCATCCACAACCGGCCCGCCTATAACTCGGAGGTCCACTCGACCCGCGACATGGGCGTCGGCGAGTTGAGCTATGCCTATGAGGATTACGGCCTTACCGACACGATCTTCCTGATCGGTGCCAACTCCATCGAGACGCAGACCAACCTGTTCTTGAACCACATGGTTCCGGGCATGCAAAACGGGGCGAAAGTGGTGGTGGTCGATCCGCGCCGCACCGTCACAATCAACGCCTGCGAAGAGGCGGCTGGGGCTGCAAACGTCCTGCACCTGCAAATCAACTCTGGCACCGATCTGGCGCTGTTCAACGCGCTCTTCACCGAGATCGTGGCCAAGGGCTGGATTGACAGCGACTTCATCAAAGCCTCCACCTTTCAAGGCGATGTTGCGGTGCCCGAGGATGGCGCACACCCGGCATCCCTCGGCTCGTTCGAGTCCGCCAAGGTCGCCTGCAAGTTGTCGTTGGATGAGGCTGCCAAAATCTGCGGTGTCAAAGCCGAAGACATCGCCAGGGCCGCTGCCTGGATCGCCGAACCGAAGGATGGTGCGCGCCGCAAATGCGTGACGGCCTATGAAAAGGGGATCATCTGGGGCAACGACAATTACCGCACCATCGGCGCCCTGGTGAACATCGGGCTGGCCACCGGCAATATCGGCCGCGAAGGCGGTGGGGTCTGCCGTCTGGGCGGCCACCAGGAAGGCTACATGCGACCGTCTGACGGCCATGTAGGGCGTCCGGCACCCTATCTCGACCAACTGATCATCGCGGGAAAGGGCAAAGTCCACCACATCTGGGCCAACGACCACTACAAGACCACGCTCAACGCTTCGGAGTTCAAGCGCGTCTACAACCTTCGCACCAACCTGGTGAAAGAGGCGATGGATGCCAGCGTCGGGGCGACGCGCGAAGAGCTGGTGAATGCCATCGTGAAGGCGATTGACGCCGGTGGTCTGTTCTCGGTCGATGTGGACATCATCCACAGCCAGATCGGGCAGGCCGCCCATGTCATCCTTCCGGCGGTTGAATCGGGCGAGATGAACCTGACCTCGATGAACGGCGAGCGGCGGATGCGGCTGGTCGAGAAATACATGGATGGTCCGGGCGACAGCAAACCCGACTGCATGATCGCGGCAAACCTTGCCCAACACCTGGAAAAAGTGCTGCGCGACGATGGCCGTGCCGAATATGCCGACCAGTTCAAGGGCTACGACTGGGCCAGTGAAGAAGACGCTTTCATGGACGGCTATCACGCCAATACCGGCAAGATTGTCACCTATGAAAATCTGCGCGCGATGGGCAACAATGGTGTGCAGGAACCCGTCACCGATTTCAAGGACGGCAAGCTCGTCGGCACAAAACGGCTTTATGCCGATGGCAAGTTCGACCGTCATGGTCGTGCCGACAAGCTGGCGCTGTTCTGCATGGGAGCGTGGCGCGGTTTGCAGGCACCCGGCAAGACCGAACAGAAAGCGGCCTACAAGTTCCTGATCAACAATGGCCGATCCAACATCAACTGGCAGAACTGGTTCCTCGACCAGAAAAACGACTTCGTCACCGACCGTTTCTCCGTTCCCTTCATCCAGATCCATCCCGATGACATGGCGGCCCTTGGGCTGAAGCCCGGCGATATGGTCGAGGTGTTCAACGACGTGGGTGCCACTCAAGCGCTGGCCTACCCCGAACCGACTGCGCGGGCGGGTGAGACGTTCATGCTGTTCGGTGCGCCATCGGGGACACAGGGCAACGTGGTGAACGCCGGTGTGAACGAGCTGATCCTGCCGAACTACAAACAGACCTGGGCGAACATCCGCAAAATCTCGGATGCGACCCCGGCAGCGGCACGGGCTTCCTACAAGTCGTGGGAAGTGGCGCTGTGATCTGACCCAAGACCACGCCGCCCGGAGGGTTTTCGGGCGGCGTTTTCATGAAGGCAATCCAATGTCAGCTTTGAGCGACCCCTGTAGCGCCGGAAAACCCGGTGCGCCCCTGTCGGTTGATGCCGCGCGCCTTCGAACGATTGCAGCCACCACCCCCCTGCGCCGGGTCGAGATATTGAAGCTTGAGAATGCGCTTGGCCGTGTCATGGCGAAGTCTGAAGCATCCCGCGTGAACCTGCCGCCCTTCGATAATGCAGCAATGGATGGCTTTGCTTTGCGGCTGTCCGATCTGGTCGGAAACGGTCCATGGAGCTTGCCCGTCACCGGGCGCAGCGCTGCCGGGGATACGTTCCAACATGTCCTCAAGACAGGTGCGATCCGCATCTTCACCGGCGCCCCCATACCCTTGGGTGCAGACGCGGTTGTCATGCAAGAGCGGGTGATGCGAAATGGCGACAGCATCACCATAACCGAACGACCGAAGCCCGGCCTCAACGTTCGCTGTGCAGGCGAAGACCGGAGCCTCGGCAGCCTGCCAGTGCCCATAGGCCATGTGCTGACGGCTCCGCGCCTTGCCCTTCTGGCGGGCTGCGGCAGTCCGCAAGTGACAGTGTACGGACGTCTCAAGGTCGGCATGCTTTCGACCGGAAGCGAACTTTGCGAGCCAGGCACGCCGCTGGCTTATGGCCAGATTTACAATTCCAACCGGGTGATGCTGCGGGCTTTGCTGACCCTGCCGTGGATCGAACTGACCGACTACGGCATTTTGCGCGACGATCCTGCCTCCATTCGGGCCACCTTGCGACAGGCGGCGGCCCAGAACGACATTGTGATTTCCTCTGGTGGCATGTCTGCGGGAGAAGAGGATCATGTGCTTGACGCATTGCGGGCCGAAGATGCGACACTCGACGTGCTGAAAGTAGCTATCCGACCGGGCAAGCCATTGACGGTTGGGCGGATTGGTCAGGCGCTTTTCATCGGCTTGCCTGGCAACCCCTACGCTGCCGCCGTGACCTTTTCGCAGATTGCCCGACCGGCCCTGCGCAAAGCCGCCGGGATCACTGAGATGCCCGACCTTTGGCTACCCTCGGTCGCGGCCTTCACCTACGACCGCGCCATCGGGCGGCGCGAATATGTCCCGGTTACATGGGAGCGGCGCGATGCGATGGGTCGCCCGGTGCTGCACCGACTGGGCAGAGGTGCCTCGGCCAGTCTTGGCCCGATGGCAGAAGCCAAGGGTATTGTAGCCCTTCCCGAGGATATGGACCACATAGTTCCGGGCATGTCCCTGATCATGGAGCCATTGCTGGAATGAACCCGGTTCTCGAAGCCATCCACGCGCGCAGGTCGCAGAACCCAAAGTTCATGACCGGCCCGGATCTCTCTCAGGCAGAATTGAATGTGCTGGCGGAAGCAGCGGCAGCCGCGCCGGATCATGGCCGTCTGGGCCCTTTGCGCCTTGCCCATATCACCGATCGTGCGGCTCTGGCGGACGCCTTCGCCGCCGCTGCCGTTGAAGCCGATGCGGCGGCCACGCCAGATGACATCGCCGCTGCCCGCGAACGTGCCATGGCCGGACCATGCCTGATCGCGGTTTTGGCCCATATCCAACCGGACCACCCCACTGTCCCGGCGCACGAACAATGGGTCGCCGTCGGCGCCGGATTGCAGAACCTGTTGCTGGCCGTGGAAAGCCTCGGGCTTCAGGCCAAGATGGTCAGCGGCCGCCGGGTTCAAAGTGCCGCGATGCGGTCGGCGTTCGGCCTGTCCGCAGATGAAAATCTGGTGGGGTTTGTGGCTATCGGACGCTCGGATGCCCCGGCCAAGCCGATCCAGCGCAGGCCCGCGCACGAAGTTCAAAGAGATTGGCCCTACAAAGACCAAACCGAAAGTCCGGGTATCAAGACAAGGACTTGAGGCGTTCGATGCCGATGATCGGATCAGCTGCGAAGGGCAACAAGTAGGTCCGTTTGGCAAGACCGTTCTGAACGCGCTTGATCTGTCTGGCCTCGCCTTCGATGCGGCGGATCAGCAGGGGATCGGTTGTGCCAGATGCTGCCATGCTACGGTTGATGACCCAGGCAAAGGGTTCAATTGTGGCGCGGCGCAGGTCGTGTTGCAAGGCTGCGGCTTCTGACACCGGCGTGGTTTCCGGCAGGGTGGCGAGGATAACCTTTGTGTAATCAGGGTCTTGCAGACGCATCAAAGGGGGTGGTGAGTTTGCCGGGTGCTTCGGGGGCAAGGTGGCGGGTCATCTCGCGGTGATAGGCGCCGGTGGCATCCAGCAACAGCAAGGTGTGGCCGGTTGGCGCTGTATCCATCACGACAAAGGCGCCGCGGGCCTCGGCCACCGTCCGCGAGAAGGCGTGGAAAACCGCGACCTCTTCGGTGCAGGGCGAGGCAAGGTCCTCGCGCAACAACGCCTTTCCTTCGTCATCCAGCTCACGGCCCTTGGTCGACATGATCTTGTCGACATAGCGCAGGGTTTCCGCCTCGGGATCGATGCGGTCGATGGTCAGGCCGGGCATGGTGCCATCGACGACGAAAGAGACATGGGCCGCAGGGTCGGTGGTGGTCAGGTGAACCGAGTGGCCGCGCTTGGCCAGACCTACGGCGATAGCGGCGGCGATGGTGGTCTTGCCGACCCCGCCCTTGCCCATCACCATGATCAGACCCTTGCCCGCTTGGGCCAGATTATCCATCAGCGCTTCAAGCCTCGGCAGGTCTGGCACAACCACCGCGATGATGTGATCCGTTGCAGGTTGATCGACAGCGGCCGCGAGCAGGGCTCGCAATGGAACAAGACCCACCATATCGTAGGATCGCAACGGCACCTCTGCCCGTGGCAGGCTTGCCAAACCCTCTGGCAAAGCATCGAGCATCTGGCGCTGATCTTTCTCCAGCGCCATGGCCACAGCATCAGCCCGGTCCGTGGCGATAAAGACTCCATTGACGGCCAGAAGCTGATTGCCAAGACCAAGGCCACGCAGTTCGGCCGACGTCCGGGCCGCCTCGCGCATCGAACCGCGTTCGGCCCGAGTCACCAGTATGATCGTTGTCTGCGCCGCGTCGCCCAAGGTTTGCAGGGCGGCGCGAAAGTGGTCCTCTTGCATCTTCAGGCCTGAATGAGGGCCAAGGCAGGAAGCTCCACGTTCGTTCGCCGCCAGAAACCCCGTCCAGGACTTTGGCAGGCTGAGAAGCCGCAAAGTATGGCCGGTCGGCGCTGTGTCAAAGATCACATGGTCAAAGCCCTTGGCCCCGTCGCCCAGCAGGCCCACAAACGCGTCAAAGGCAGCGATTTCTGTTGTGCAGGCGCCCGAGAGTTGTTCCGCCACCGTGGATCGTTCGTCTGCGGTGGCATCCGGGGCCAACTGCGCCTGAACCCGAGCTCGGTAATCGTCAGAGGCTTGGTCGGGGGCGATGTTCAGGGCCCAAAGCCCTGTCACGCCCGGCACCTTTTTGGGGTTCGACCCAAGCGAAACACCCAGCATCTCATCAAGGTTCGACGCCGGGTCCGTGCTGACCAAAAGCACGCGGCTGCCCAGATCGGCCAAAGCGACGGCACTGGCACAGCTGAGCGAAGTCTTGCCAACCCCGCCTTTCCCCGTGAAGAACAAGAAGCGGGTTGTGTTGGCGAGGATGGAAAGCACGGTCATTCTTGGATCCTGACAGCTTGAATGCGCCAGACCCTAACACCCCCCGCAGCGTGGAGTTATGATCCGTGTCAATCAATCCGGGACAGAAGTCCATGTTACAGAGGGTTAGTACAGGCCTCCGATGTCGAACCGGTGATTGGCGCGCTGTTGACGATCGGTTCGGTGATCTGATCGGTCTCCGACAAGCGGGGGCGATAAGGCGCTGCAAAACAAATATGCCAGATCCGCGCATCGGCCTGCTACTGGTTTGGGTTCCAACTAACCTGCCGGTGGCGGCTTGAAATCTCCTCCACTCGCCTTGCGGTTCTTGAACGCAGCTACGTTATCTAGCTAAAAAAATGCAATTGAAGCCTGTGGCTGCCCATGCATATGGAAGATCTGCCGCTTCCAATCCGCGGTGTAGGGTGCGTAAGCATTGCTTCCGCCATAGTTACCGTTATTCGCCACCACAACCATTTGGTGCATGTGGTAATGCAAGGCGAGAGCCTTGTTGTCGAACGCTTTCACATCCTTGTTCAGGGCTGGGCGGCTCCGTTGCACAAATCGCATGAGGGATTCATCTCGTGAATCCAGCGTGGCAGCTGTGCTGCATGAGCAGACCCACACCCCCCGCCTACAAGACCCGGAACTGGCCCGCCTATGATGAAGCGCTCAAGCGCCGCGGCTCGCTGACGATCCGTTGGCCGGCAGGCGATTGCCTGCAATCGCCGTAAGGCTGGTTTGATCCCGCCA
>JANMCI010000117.1:0-2745 GCA_031361245.1 Rhodobacterales bacterium | reverse complement strand
TACAAGATTTCGGTGAAGGCGTCGGACGTCTTCATGGCCGCCGCCGCCTATCAGCAACTGGCCGGCGTCACCGATGCGCCGATCCATCTGGGCGTCACCGAGGCTGGGGGGCTGGTCAGCGGCACGGTGAAATCGGCAATCGGGCTCGGCAACCTTCTGTGGATGGGGATCGGCGACACGATCCGGGTGTCTTTGTCCGCCGATCCGGTGGAAGAGGTGAAGGTCGGCTTCGAGATCCTGAAATCGCTGGGCCTGCGCCACCGCGGCGTGACGATCATCTCCTGCCCCTCCTGCGCGCGGCAAGGGTTCGACGTGATCAAGACCGTCTCCGCGCTCGAGGAACGTCTGGCCCATATCACCACGTCGATGAGCCTGTCGATCATCGGCTGCGTGGTGAACGGGCCGGGAGAGGCGCTGATGACCGACATCGGCTTTACCGGTGGCGGGGCGGGCAAGGGGATGGTCTATCTGGCGGGCAAGCAGGCGCATACGATGGGCAATGCCGGCATGGTGGACCATATCGTGGAACTGGTCGAGAAGAAGGCGGCCGAACTTGAGGCAGCCGTTGCCGAAGCCGCTGAATGACCGGCGGCCCTCTGTCGTGGGGCCGGGGATGAAGAGGCAGGCAGCGATCAGCGGGATTGATCGTCTCGCAAAGCGGAGTATGGAATGAACGTGCAGGAAGACCCATCACCGACCCCGACGAAATTGACCAGTTATGACTATGTGTTCGTGGTGACCTATGCACGCAGCGGGTCGACATTGCTGCAGAGCCTGCTCAATTCATGCAATGGCGTCCAGATCCGCGGTGAAAACAGCAACGCCTTGTTTCATCTGTATCGCGCGATTTCGGCGGTGCAGACCACGCGGAAATTCGGCCGGCACCCGCAGACAATGGCCAGGGATGAACCCTGGTATGGCGCGGGCGAGGTCAAGCCAGTGCTGCTGGAGGCGAACCTGCTGAACAGCTTCGTGCGCAATGTCCTGTCGCCCGACCCAGCCACAAGAGTGACCGGCTTCAAGGAAGTCCGCTACAACCGGCAATTCATCGCGGATGAGCATTTTGCGCCCTACATGGATTTCCTGCTGACGAAATTCCCCAATTCGAAGATTGTCTTCAACTCGCGCCGGGCTGACGATGTTGTCAAATCGGGGTTCCTCGCAAAGCAGAACCCGCACAACATGCGAACCGCCGTGGCGGAAGCGGACAAGAACTTTGGCGCCTATGATGCCAGCTCAGATCACACGATCCACCTGTATTATGAGGACTATGTGGCGGATCACACCCAAATCCACCGCATGTTGTCTTTCCTGAACCTGGATTGGAGCGCCGAGGCGATCGAGCAGGTTTTTGCCAAACCCTTGACCCATGCCAAGGGAAAGGCCCATTCCGCCACGACGGTCGAAAGCTGAGGGCTGACGGCGGCTAGCTGGCGCGGGCCTCCGCCACGATCTTCTTCATGTCCTCTTCGGGCAGATAACCCCGCAGGATTGTCTCGCCAATAAAAAAGGTCGGCGTGCCGGTAATGTTCAGTTGCCCCGCAATCTGATGATTGGCGGCGATGATATCGGTCACCTCGCTGCTGCCCATCTTGTCCAGGACAGGCTGGGCCTCGAACCCCAATTTGGCGGCCAGACGGCCAAGGGTTTCCGGGTCGGGCGCCCCGCGCAGGGTGATCAGTTCGTCATGCACCTTCTCGTACGCGTCGTCGCCGTGAAGCAGGCGCACCGAAATGGCAAAGCGGGACGAAGCGATGGAGTCTTCGCCCAGAATCGGGAATTCCTTGACGACAAATCGGATATTGCCGTCGGATTCAACAAGGTCGGCCACTTCGGAATAGGCCTTGCGGCAGTAGCTGCACCGATAGTCCATGAATTCCACGATGGTGATGTCACCCTCGGGGTTGCCACCAACCCAGGAGTTGGCGTCGTTGTAGATGAAGTCCTTGTTGGCGGACAACGTCATCTGTTCCTGATCGGCTGCGGCCTTGTCCTGACGCTCTTGCAGAACCTGCATCGCTTCCATCAGGACCTCGGGGTTCTCCATGAGATACGCCCGCACTTCGGCGCGGAAAGCGGCCTTTTCTTCGTCGGTCATCGTGCCCAGGCCGCCAGCCATGGCGGTGCCGGCCAGAAGGGCCAGCGATGTGGTCAGGGTAAGAAGGGTGCGACGCATCGGGAACCTCGGTTGGCTGGGCTTGACCTTGCAGGCTGTGCAGGGACTATGGCGCGGAACAATGGGGCAGGGCGATGGATAGATCAAGCAGGGGACAGGTTGATCCCTTCATTGTGATGGATGTGGTCGAAGCCGCCCGCCGTGCCGAAGAGGCCGGACGCCACATCATCCATATGGAGGTGGGCCAGCCCAGTACTCCGGCCCCGGCGGCGGCGCGCGCTGCCCTTGCGGCAGAGCTTGAGCGTTCGTCTTTGGGCTATACTGTATCCCTTGGCATTCCTTCATTGCGGCAGGGCATCGCGGCGCTGTACCGGCGCTGGTATGGCGTCGATCTGAATCCTGATCGCGTGGTGGTGACGGCGGGGTCGTCGGGCGCGTTCCTTCTGGCCTTCACGGCGCTTTTTGACGCGGGCGACCGGGTCGGCATGGGCGAGCCTGGCTATCCAAGCTACCGCCAGATCCTGAAAGCCCTGTCGCTGGTCCCGGTCGGCGTGCAGGCGCGCGCCGAGAACCGGCTTCAGCCGGTGCCGGATGATTTCGAGGGGTTGGATCTGCAGGGCTTGATCGTC
>JANMCI010000116.1:0-4627 GCA_031361245.1 Rhodobacterales bacterium | reverse complement strand
GCAAAGCGGGCCAGCGCCCCAAGGGTGGTGAGGCTGACGAGCGCCATCACCTGCGCCTCGGGGCGGGAGAGATCAAGGGTGCCCCAGCCGGCGTTGATCAGAACCAGGCCCGTCAGGGCAAAGACCCCGGCGTCAAGGGCGTAATAGCCCGCCCGTTCGGCCGCCATGTCGATGGTCGCCTCGCGTTCGTCCATCCGGGTGCGGCGGTCAAGGGACAGGACCAACAGGCCGCCGAGCGCGACGCCGAGGGCGGCGGCCAGGGCCAAAAGCAGGGTGGCGATTTCGGTGGCGGTCCGGGCAACGATGGCGAGATCGTCCGTCATCAGGACCACAAAGGCCAGATAGGTCAGCAGGATCGCCGCGAAAGCGCGCAGGTGGAAAGATTTCAAGGCAGACATTGCACCCTCCATTGTAAAGCGACCTTTACATGGGGAGGGTCGGGTCTGATGTCAAGGACGCTTTACATCAGGCGCGGCCGTAAGCCTCTGCAATGGCGACTTTCATGGCGTCGGCGGGAGTGTTGTCGCCCCATGTCACAAGCTGGAAGGCCGGGTAGAAGCGTTCTGCGGCCATCACGGCAGAGGCGATGAGGTCGTCGATCTGCTCGGGACTGGCCATTTGTCCGCCCGACAACAGAAGGCCATAGCGCCAGACCATCAGCTTTTGTTCCGCCCAGTAGGTAAAGGCACCGGTCCAGACCATGTCGTTGCAACGGTTCAGCACATCGTAAAGTTCCGGAAGGCGGTTTTCGGGCGGTTGCATTTCGAAGGTGCAGATCAGGCGCAGGGTTTCATCCTGCGCATTCCAGGCGAGGGTCAGGGAGTATGTCCGCCACTGACCTTCGACCGCCATGGCGATCTGGTCGTCGGTGACGCGGTCAAACTCCCAAGCATGGTGTTCGGCCAAAGTCTCAACGATATCGATTGGGTGAAGTTCGTCGCTGGTGAGGTAGTCTTCTGCTAACGACATGCCCGGCCTCATTCTTGTGCCACCGTGGAGAACCCCCCCTAGCGGCTGGGTGTCTGGCAAGGATCAGCGTAAGCCCGACGCCACCCTTACTAGATATAGTGTAAGTGCGAGGGAAGCCTGTAAAGCGATTTCGGCAGAATTCTTCTGTGGGTAAGTTGGTGTGGCGAAAGGGATTCACCTCGCTGTTTTCCCGATCAGCGGCAAGGGAAGGTCTGAGCGGAACCGGACTAGGCCCGGAAATTGCTGCTTGGCGGCTTGACCAGATCATGCAGTCTCGGCCACCCGCATATCAAGCGGGCACCTTTCGCGGCGCGGGGCCAGTCAGGCGGAAACCAGGGCCGGCGCAACCCCTACAGCAGTTGCCGAAATTTCTGCTCACAAGTCGAAGGTTGCAAACACTGGCACGTGATCGCTTGTTTGCTCCCATCCGCGCGCGTGGCGTAGTATCCGGCTCGAATGAGCGGCATTCACAATATCGGGCGTGGCCCAGATATGGTCAAGACGGCGGCCCTTGTCGGCGGTGTCCCAATCAGACGAACGGTACGACCACCAGCTGTAGAGGTTGCCCTTGGGAATGTCCTTTCGGGTCACGTCCTGCCAGCTTCCCGCCTCCATCACCGCGTTGAAGTGATCAACCTCAATCGGCGTGTGGCTGACGATTTTCAGCAACTGCTTGTGGTTCCAGACATCGTCTTCGCGCGGGGCAATGTTGAGATCGCCCACCAGGATCGCGCGGTCGGGGCGTTCCCAGCGGAAATGGTCCCGCATTTCGGTCAGAAAATCGAGCTTCTGGCCGAATTTAACGTTTTCAGTGCGGTCCGGGATGTCGCCGCCAGAAGGGACATAGGTGCAATGGATTGTCACGCCGTTCTGCAATTGCGCGGCAACATGGCGGGCGTGTCCAAGCTGCGCGAAATCCTTGTCACCAACATCCATCAGCGGCAGCTTGGACAGGATCGCCACGCCGTTGTAGCCCTTCTGCCCGCGCGCCACCATGTGGGTGTAGCCGAGCGCCTTGAACTGCTCCATCGGGATCAGCTCGACCGGACTCTTGCATTCCTGCAGGCACAGGATATCGGGCTGCTCATCGGACAGGAACCGCGCCACCAATGCTTCGCGCAGACGAACCGAGTTGATGTTCCAGGTGGCCAAGGTGAAGGACATTGTGCAGCTCCCATTCCGGTCGGCAGAGATTAGGCCCTGACGCGCAATTGCTCAAGCCTGACCGTGCAGGTTGGGGCCCGGCGCCGGGCCCGCGCGGCAAGCCGGTTTTCAGGGACCCGAGGGACGCGGCTCTGCCTTGGAACAATCGCTTGAGTTACAACCCAGCGTAGTTTCCTGACGGAGGCACACTGTTGTCCCGAACGCTTCACGTCGCAAAAAGAGGCCGGGCGCGAGGCCCGGCCAGGTCCAACAGGGAGGATGCCGCGTCATAACCCCGACCCGGCGAGGGGAGACCGTTGGCAACTGCAAAAGACGAAACAAATGCCTTGAACTCATCATTACCTGATAATCTGTCGGCAATAAGTCAAAATCCGCGGCTTCACGTCTTTTTCACAGCACCTGTTACATTCACGCTACCAATTTGTAGCCGCCATTCTCTGTCACCAGCAGGCGGGCATTGGCCGGATCATGCTCGATCTTCTGGCGCAGCCGGTAGATATGGGTCTCGAGCGTGTGGGTCGTGACTCCGGCATTGTAACCCCAGACCTCATGGAGCAGGACATCCCGCGCCACAACCCCTGATTGCGCTCTGTACAGGTACTTGAGAATGTTCGTTTCTTTCTCGGTCAGGCGGATCTTCTTTTCTTTGGCATCCAGCAGCAACTTTTGTGCCGGCTTGAAAGTGTAGGGGCCCATCTGGAAGATCGCGTCTTCCGACTGTTCGTGCTGGCGCAGTTGCGCCCGGATGCGAGCCAACAGCACCGGGAATTTGAAGGGCTTGGTCACGTAGTCGTTGGCCCCGGAGTCCAGACCAAGGATGGTGTCAGCATCGGTGTCATGACCCGTCAGCATCAGGATCGGGCACTTGACCCCGCCTTTGCGCATCCGACGGCAAAGCTCCCGCCCGTCCGTATCCGGCAGGCCGACATCAAGGATCACAAGGTCGAACGACCCGGATTTTGCCTTTTCCATCCCTTCGGCACCGGTGCCGGCTTCGAACACGTCGAAGTCCTCGGTCATTACCAGTTGCTCGCTGAGCGCCTCACGCAGGTCTTCATCATCATCGACCAGCAGGATCTTACGCAAATTGGCCATTTCCGCCTCCGATTTCCTGGGCGTCATGCCCTTGCGAAACAAATGCACCTCGATCACGGTCAGAACAAGATTTGCGACAGAATCCTCACGCGGACGTGTCGCAGGGATGCTGATTGTTTCAGTTGGCGGCGGGAGCAGGGGATTGCGGTGGCTTTTGAAGACCTGATCATTTCACGGGCGGGTGCCTTCTTTCACGGGCGCCGGTTTCCATGTGTCGTTGGTCGCGGTGGGGTCACTTTGGACAAACGGGAAGGCGACGGCGCGACGCCAATTGGGCAACACCGCATCGTCGGCATGTTGTACCGGCCCGACAGGGTGCACCCGGCGGCTCTGCCCGATTGGGCCGAACCCATCAGGATTGGGGCGCTGTGGTCCGACGATCCGCGTGATCCGTCTTACAATTCTCAGGTCCGTATTCCGCACAACTACAGCCACGAGAACCTGCGGCGACCGGACCCGCTGTATGATCTGGTGCTGATCACCGACTGGAACCATCTGATTGTCAGGCCCGGTGCGGGTTCGGCGATCTTCATTCATCGCTGGCGCCGACCCGGCGTTCCAACCGCGGGTTGCATCGGATTTGCCGCGCAGGATCTGTTGTGGATCGCCGCCCGCATCTCAATGGGCGCGTCTGTGGTCGTGCGCGGCTGAGCAGTCTTTCCAAAACGCTTTGAGAAGTCTACCGTATGGTGAAGCGGAGGACTGATTCATGGCCAAAACGGCGTCCATTTCGGATGACGATCTCTTCAAGATGCGGTTGGACCGCAGTGCCGGCGATCTGTGGCCGATGCTGGAGGCGCTTTACGGTCGGCATGAGGATTTCGATGGCTTCCGCGAGTTGCTCTTGACGGTTCTGCGCAAGGGCTGGCTGGCGCGGCCAGCGGATTTGAAGCGACTTGATCTGAAACGCGATCTGGAGCCGGATTGGTTCCAGCGGCCCGACATGGCGGGCTATGTGTTCTACATCGACCGCTTTGCCGGCACTCTCAAGGGCGTGTTGGACAAGCTCGACTACCTCGCAGATCTTGGCATCACCTATGTCCACTTCATGCCCTGCCTGCAACCGCGGCCCGGCGACAGTGATGGCGGTTATTCCGTCATGGACTACCTTGCGATCAACCCGGCCTTTGGCACGATGGACGATTTTGAAGAGGTCAGCGCCGCCCTGCGCCAGCGGGGTATTTCGGTCTGTGTGGACCTTGTGCTGAACCACACGGCCAAGGAACATGCCTGGGCTGTGGCTGCGGCCAAGGGCGACGCCCGGTATCAGGATTATTACCTGATGTTCGACGACCCCGGCATGCCGCGCGAATACGAAAAATCGCTGGTCGAGGTATTTCCCGACAACGCCCCCGGCAACTTTACCGAATACCCGCATTTCGGCAAATGGGTCTGGACC
>JANMCI010000101.1:0-1889 GCA_031361245.1 Rhodobacterales bacterium | reverse complement strand
CCCGGCAGGTCGACGTCTCCTCCGGTGTCGAAAGCGCACCGGGCATCAAGGACCACGCCCGCATCGCCGCCTTCATCGCCGCGACGCGATGATCTTCCGCGACGCCACCCGGGCCGATGTGCCCGCCATCGTGGCATTGCTCGCTGACGATCCTCTTGGCGCGGGCCGGGAAGGCGCCGGGCCCGACGCGTATCTTGCGGCCTATGACGAGATCGCGGCCAACCCGGTGCATCAGCTGATCGTCGGTGAGGCTGACGGAACCGTCATCGCCTGCGCCCAACTGACCGTCGTGACCGGTCTGTCCCGCCGCGGCGCGCGTCGGGCGCTCGTGGAAGGGGTGCGCGTGTCAGGCAATCACCGGTCAATGGGGATCGGGGCGAAGCTGATGGCGGAATGCGAGGCCCGCGCCAGAGCGGCCGGAGCGGGCGTTCTGCAACTGACGACCGACAAGAGCCGCCTTCGGGCGCACCAGTTCTATGAGAAGCTTGGGTTTGCGCCCAGTCACATCGGAATGAAGAAGCTGCTGGTTTGACAGGCAGAGCCCCTTTCCACGGCGGAATGAGGGCGCTACATCGTGGTTTGATGATCAGGAGGGCGACATGGCCAAGGACAATCCAAACAGCTTCATGACCGGGCCGGACGAACAGGGCCGCTTTGGCAAGTTCGGTGGGCGCTTTGTGTCCGAAACTCTGATGCCACTGATCCTCGATCTGGAAGAGCGCTATGAATTCGCCAAGACCGACCCGACCTTCTGGGCAGAGATGGACTGGCTGTGGAAGCACTATGTGGGCCGCCCCTCTCCGCTGTACTTTTGCGAACGGCTGACCACCCATCTGGGCGGCGCCAAGATCTACATGAAGCGCGACGAGTTGAACCACACCGGGGCGCACAAGATCAACAATGTGCTCGGGCAGATCATTCTCGCGCGGCGCATGGGAAAGACCCGGATCATCGCCGAGACCGGGGCAGGTCAGCACGGGGTGGCAACTGCCACTGTCTGCGCCAAGTTCGGACTGAAATGCGTGGTCTACATGGGTGCACATGACGTTGAACGCCAATCGCCCAACGTGTTTCGGATGCGCCTGCTTGGGGCCGAGGTCATCCCCGTCACATCGGGTCGCGGCACGCTGAAAGACGCCATGAACGACGCGTTGCGGGATTGGGTGACCAATGTGCGCGACACCTTCTACTGCATCGGCACCGTCGCGGGTCCGCATCCTTACCCCGCAATGGTCCGCGATTTCCAGTCCATCATCGGCAAGGAGGTCCGCTGGCAACTTGCCGAACAGGAGGGCGAGGGTCGCTTGCCGGATACCGTGATTGCGGCAATCGGCGGCGGATCGAATGCCATGGGTCTGTTCTACCCCTTTCTTGATGATCCGTCGGTGCGCATCATCGGGGTCGAGGCGGGCGGCAAAGGTGTTGATGACCGGATGCAGCATTGCGCCAGCCTTACTGGCGGTCGGCCCGGAGTGCTGCACGGCAACCGGACCTATCTGCTGCAAGACCCGGATGGGCAGATCCTTGAAGGGTTCTCGATCTCGGCCGGCCTCGATTACCCGGGCATTGGACCGGAGCATTCCTGGCTGCACGATATGGGTCGTGCGGAATATGTCAGCATCACCGACGCCGAAGCGTTGGAGGCGTTCCAGCTATCCTGCAAGCTGGAAGGGATCATCCCCGCGCTGGAGCCAAGCCACGCGCTGGCCCATGTGATGAAGATTGCGCCGACCTTGCCCAAGGAGCACATCATTGTGATGAACATGTGTGGTCGGGGGGACAAGGATATCTTCACCGTGGCCCGGCATCTAGGCTTCAACATGAAGGTCTGACTGACCGCGGCCGACATCGCAAAGTTGACGAGTTGTTTCCTGGGCAGCTCTGACAAG
>JANMCI010000081.1:0-2659 GCA_031361245.1 Rhodobacterales bacterium | reverse complement strand
CTTGCACTACATCTTTGACCGGGCAGAGCTGATCCGCCAAAGCTATGGCTGCGCCGACCTGCCCCTGATCATCAACCTCAGCTACGGCAATTCCGGCGGCCCGCATGACGGCAGCTCCCTGATCGAGGCGGCACTGGCCGAACTGGTGGGCTTTCGCAACGCCCTGGCCCCGACGACGCTGTTGATGCCCTCGGGCAACATGTTTCAGGACCAGCTTTTTGCCCATCTGACCGACCGGCATTTCACCGCGGACCCGGCCGAACCGGGCAGAAAGGTCGCCCGTCTGCAATGGTTCGCCCCGCCCAATGACCGGACCTCCAGCTTTCTGGAGATGTGGTATCCGCCCGGCACGGCGCCTCAGGACATCCGGGTGGAGGTGTCGCCGCCGCTGTCCGGTCCCGCCGCCCGAACCGACGACATCGCCCTTGACGCGTCCGGCTTTGGCAGCGGCCCGATCCGCGTCGGCGGCAAGGTCGTGGGCCATCTGACCAAGGATCTGCACCGCCTGTCGCGCTGGCGGGCCATGGTGCTGCTGGCGCCATCGGAAACCTTCGCGGCGCGGGCCGACCTCGTCGCAGGTCCCGACCAGTATGGCGCCGCCCCCGCCGGGCTGTGGACGCTGACCTTCCGCCTGCCCGCCACCACGCTTCTGCCCGAGGCCGCGACCGACGGGATCGGCGGCATCCAGTGCCGCATCCAGCGCGACACCAGCTACGGTCAGGGCAATACCGGGGCGCGGCAAAGCCATTTCATCGACCCGTTCGATCGGCCCTATGCCGCCGAGGGCAACCTGTCCCGGGTCGATCAAACCGGCAACGGTGCCATGCTGCGCCGCTTCGGCACGCTGAACGGCATGGCCACTGACGCCGCAACTGTGGTGGTCGGCGGGCTGATCGCCTCCTCCGGCAAGGCGGCCGAATACGCCTCCGCCAGCCTGTCCTTTGGCACGGATGCCGCCGGCTGCCTTGGCAAACCCGTCGATCTGGCGGTGCAAAGCGAACGCGCGCCGGTCGTGCCCGGCCTGATTGCCGCCGGCACCCGCTCGTCAACCACCGTCGCGGCCAGCGGCACCTCGTCCGCCTGCCCACAGGCGGCGCGCCTTCTGGCGCTCAGCCAGATCACCGCCCCCCTGCCCGCTGATGCCAGCCACGCCGCTGTCCTTGCCCGCCTTGCAAGCCTGCCGCAGGCCAAGGCCGTGACCGAAGGCGGCAACGGCCCGACAAGCCGTCTGCGTCTTGGCCCCTTCATCTTGCAGACCTGAGGGTCGTTTCGCACAGCCATTGGCACCATTGCCTTGCCGCGATGTGTGCCGGTCCTGGGGGGCGTCGCATTTTCGGCGTCCCCCTTGTAACGCTCTTTGGGGTGAATTTGGCCTGTTCCGGGCCGTCGCCAAAGGTTAAGTTCAGGTTAATGTAAACCTGTAAAGCTATGATATTAATAGGTAAAACACGATGTCGTCAAAAGCGACATCTTGACGACATCGCTACATCGGCCGCGCATTTCCGTCCCCATCGAACAGGCAGGCCCCCGCCAGATCGAACCGAGCGTGCACCTCATCCCCCAGTTTGACTGCCGCGTCGCCGGGCTGCTTGATGGTCAGCGACGGCCCGCCCTCAACCTTGACATGCAGGATCGTCTCATCCCCCAGATGCTCGGCCAGCGTGACGCGCCCCGTGACATGGGCCCGCTCCGCCGAGGTCAGCGCCACCCGGTCAGGACGCAGGCCCAGCGTCACCGCCTCGCCCCTCCCGGCAGCCCCCCCCAGCACCACGCCCGAGGCCAGCATGATCCCCCCCGGCCCCAGTTGCCCCGGCAACAGGTTCATCGCCGGGCTGCCGATGAACCCCGCCACGAACAGGTTTGCGGGCTTGTGATACACCTCGCGCGGCGTGCCGATCTGCTCGACCCGGCCCGCATTCAAGACGACGATCCTGTCAGCCAGCGTCATGGCCTCGACCTGATCATGGGTGACAAAGATCATCGTCGCCTTCAGGTCGTGATGCAGACGCGCGATCTGGCTGCGCATCTCGACCCTGAGCGAGGCATCAAGGTTCGACAGCGGCTCGTCAAACAGGAACACCTCGGGCTTGCGGACAATCGCCCGCCCGATCGCCACCCTCTGGCGCTGCCCCCCCGACATCGCTTTGGGTCGGCGGGGCAAAAGCTCGCTGATCTGCAACAGCGCCGCCGTTTCCTGCACCCTTGCGTCCACCTCCGCCCGCGCCATCCCGGCCCGGCGCAATCCGTAAGCAAGGTTGTCATAGGCCGACATATGGGGGTAAAGCGCATAGTTCTGGAACACCATCGCCACCCCGCGCTTGGCCGGGGCCAATTCGGTCACATCGACACCCGCGATCCGGACATCGCCGTAGTCCACATCCTCCAGCCCGGCGATCATCCGCAAAAGCGTGGACTTGCCACAGCCTGAGGGGCCGACAAAGACGACCAGTTCGCCGTCCGCGACGGTCAGGTCAACGCCCTTGATCACCTCCAGCGCCCCGAACAGCTTGCGCACCCCTGTCAGTTGAACCGCGCCCATGCCGCCCCCTTCATTTCAAACCGGTGGTAGACAGACCCTGCCGGAACAGCCGCTGCGTGAACAAGAACAGGATAACCATGGGCATCGCGGTGATGAAGGCACCGGTCATCACCGCCGACC
>JANMCI010000215.1:0-5315 GCA_031361245.1 Rhodobacterales bacterium | reverse complement strand
GAGGAAGAGGTGGTTGCCGTCCGCATGATCCACGCCGCTGGCATGGTGGATCTCGCACCGCACATCCGCTTTTCGCCCGACATGGCCATCCTTGCCCGCGCCGCGTTGGAGGCAGGTGCCCCGGTCCTGTGCGATGCCCGCATGGTCAGCGAAGGCATCACCCGCCCGCGCCTGCCCGCCGGCAATGCGGTGATCTGCACCCTCCATGACGCCGAAGTGCCCGACCTCGCCCGTGCCATGGGCACCACCCGCTCCGCCGCCGCACTGGAGCTTTGGCGCCCCCATCTCGCCGGTGCCGTTGTGGCCATCGGCAACGCCCCCACCGCCCTGTTTCACCTGCTGACCATGCTGGAAGATCCATCCTGCCCGCGCCCTGCCGCCATCATAGGCTGCCCGGTCGGCTTTGTCGGGGCTGCCGAGTCGAAAGACGCGCTGATGCAGGCGCTTCCAGTGCCCGCGCTGATCGTTCAGGGCAGGCTTGGCGGCTCGGCCATCACCGTAGCGGCCGTCAACGCCCTTGCGTCGCGAAAGGAATAGCATGGGACGCATCATCTGCACCGGCCTCGGCCCCGGCGACCCGGATCTGATGAGCGTGCGGGCCCACCGGCTGGTGACGACCGCCCGGCAGGTTGCCCATTTCCGCAAGGCAGGCCGTCCCGGCCAAGCCCGCCGCATCGTCGAAGGCCTCTTGGCACCTGAAGCGGTCGAATACCCGATGGAATATCCCGTCACGACCGAACTGCGCTTTGACAGCCCGGAATATGATGCGGTCCTTTCGGGCTTTTATGACCACTGGGCCGCCCGGCTTCTGGACCTCAGCAAGCAGGACGACGTGATCGTGCTGTGCGAGGGAGATCCGTTCTTCTATGGATCTTTCATGCATCTTTACAATCGTTTGCGCGATTTGGTTGATGTTGATGTCGTGCCCGGCATCACCGGCATGTCCGGGTGCTGGACCGCCTCTGGTCAACCGATCACCTGGGGCGACGATGTCCTGTCGATCCTGATGGGCACACTGCCCGAGGCCGAGCTTGCCCGCCATATGGCCGAGGCGGACGCCCTTGTGGTGATGAAAACCGGGCGAAACCTTGCCAAGATCCGCGATGCCCTGGCCAAAGCCGGCCGGCTGGATGCGGCATGGTTGATCGAAGAAGGCACGATGCCGGGCCAGAAAATCCAGAAACTCGCCGACTATGTCCCTGACAGTTGCGGCTATTTCTCGATTGTCCTAGTGCACGGCAATGGCCGTCGTCCCGGAGGCGAGGGATGAGCGGTTCGCTGATCATCGCGGGCCTTGGCCCCGGCTCGGAGGGTTTGGTAACCCCCGACGTCAGCGACGCTCTCGCCGCCGCTACCGATATCGTGGGATACATTCCCTATGTCGCCCGCATCGCCCCGCGCCCCGGCCTGACGCTGCATCCGTCCGACAACCGGGTCGAGCTGGACCGCGCCACCCATGCTTTGCAAATGGCGCTGTCGGGTCAACGGGTTGTCGTTGTTTCCTCAGGGGATCCGGGCGTCTTTGCCATGGCTTCCGCGGTGTTTGAGGCCGCCGAGGCCGACCCCGCCTTTGCCACCCTCGACATCACCGTCCTGCCCGGCATCACGGCGATGCTGGCAGCCGCTGCCGCAATCGGTGCGCCCTTGGGCCACGATTTCTGTGCCATCAATCTGTCCGACAACCTCAAACCCTGGCCGGTCCTTGAAAAGCGCCTGCGCCACGCGGCGCAGGGCGATTTCGCCATGGCATTTTACAACCCCCGCTCTGCCAGCCGGCCCGATACCTTTGCCCGCGTGCTGGACCTCTTGCGCGCCGAATGCGGCCCCGACCGCCTGATCAGCTTTGCCCGCGCCGTCTCGACCCCCGATCAGACGATCACCACCGTCGCCTTGGCCCAAGCCCGCCCCGAGATGGCCGACATGCGCACCGTGGTTCTGGTCGGCAACGCCGCCACCCGCCGCGTCGGGCGTTATGTCTACACACCACGGTCAGCACCATGAAGCCAGGTGATCACCTCGGCCACCGTGGCACTGGTTGGCCGGTCGGGCAGGGTGGGCCGGTCGATCATGATCACCTCCAGCCCCAGCATCCGCGCCGCATCAAGCTTGGCCCGCGCGCCCTCGCCCCCCGCATTCTTGGTGACGACAATCTCCGTTTCGTGGCGGCGCATCAGCTCAAGATCGTCCTCCAGCCGGAAGGGGCCACGCCCCAGCACCACCTCGATCCGGGGCAGCGGCAAGGCGTCGGTCGGGGGATCGACCAACCGCAGCAGGAAATGATGCTGCGGTGCAGCGACAAACTCGCCAAGGGTCTGGCGGCCGATCGCCAGAAACACCCTTGCGGGCAAGCGGGGCAGGGCGGCGGCAGCTTCGGGACCCGAGCCGACGCGCATCCAGCGGTCGCCCGCAGCGGCAGTCCAACCCGGCCGCTCCAGCGCCATCAGTGGGACCTGCGCCTCTGCACAGGCGGCAACGGCATTGCGGCTCATGCCCGCCGCAAAAGGATGCGTGGCGTCGACGACATGGCTGATGCCTTCGGCCCGCAGATAGCCGACCAGCCCCGCCACCCCGCCAAAGCCGCCGACACGCTGAGGCAGGGGCTGGGGCACCGGATCGCTGGTGCGCCCGGCATAGGAATAGACCGCGTCAATGCCCGCCTCGGCCAAGGCCCGGGCCAGTTGCCCTGCCTCGGTCGTCCCGCCCAGCAAAAGGATGCGTGTCATGGCTGAGCCCTGGCTTTCGATCATCGGTCTGGGTGAAGATGGACCAGCGGGCCTGACCGCCGCAAGCCGCCAAGCGCTGCAGGACGCCGAATTCGTCTTTGGCGGTCGGCGCCACCTTGACCTTGTGGGGGTTGCCGGGCAGAATTGGCCCTTGCCCTTCAGCATCGACCCGGTTCTGGCGCTGTGCGGTCGGCGCGTGGCCGTGCTCGCCTCGGGAGATCCGTTCTGGTTCGGGGTTGGCGGCACGTTTTCCGCCGTCCTTGATCCGTCCGAATGGCGCGCCTTTCCGGCGCCCTCGACCTTCTCGCTGGCCGCCGCGCGCTTGGGATGGCGGATCGAGGAGGTAATCTGTCTTGGACTACACGCCGCCCCCCTGACCCGCCTGCGCCCGCATCTGGGGCGGGGTCAGCGCATCCTGTGCCTGTTGCGGGACGGCAAGGCGGTGGCCGAACTGGCTGGCTATCTCGTCGGATCAGGCTTTGGCCCCTCGCAAATTACCGTGCTTGAGGCGCTTGGCGGATCGCGGGAGAGGCGACTGAGCTTCATCGCAGAAGCCATTGACGAAGTAGAGTTTTCCTCTCCTGTATGTGCCGCCATCACCGTCGCAGGTGCCCGTGGCTTGCCGTCAGCCAATGGCCTCGACGACGATCTCTTCGACCACGACGGCCAGATCACCAAACGCCCGGTCCGCGCGTTGACCCTTGCCGCCCTTGCCCCCCGTGCAGGTGAGGTCTTGTGGGACATCGGTGCAGGCTCCGGTTCGGTGTCGATCGAATTCCTGCTCTCGGCCCCCGCCACGACCTCCCACGCGCTCGAGGCTGATCTCCACCGCGCCGCCCGTGCCGTGCGCAATGCCGAGGCGTTCGGGCTTGGCCACCGGTTCCACCTGACCCAGACCCGCGCGCCCAAAGGGCTGGCCGATCTGCCCAGACCCGACGCCGTGTTCGTCGGCGGAGGCGCGTCCCACGATATGCTGACAGCGCTTTGGCCGCTGTTGCCCAGGGGCACTCGCCTTGTCGCCAATGCCGTGACACTGGAAAACGAGGCTCTCTTTGCCGTCTGGTCGGCGCAGCACGGCGGCAACCTCTTGCGGATCGAACTGGCGCAAGCCGAACCGCTTGGCAGCAAGCGCGGCTGGCAGCCGATGCGACCGATTGTCCAGTGGAGCGTGGAGAAATGAGGGTCGCAGGCTTTGGTTTTCGGCAGGGCGCCGCTCTCGCCAGTTTTCAGGCCGCCCTCGACGCGGTGGGCGGCGCCGACGCGCTTGCGACGGTCGAGGACAAGCTTACCGGCCTGACCCCGCTGGCCCGCGCCACCGGCTTGCCGCTGATCCCGGTCACCCGCGCGGACCTGCAAGCCCATGCCAGGCCGGGTTCGGCCCGGGTGACCGCGCTTTATGGCACCGGGTCCGTCGCCGAATCTGCGGCCCTCGCCGCCGCAGGGCCGGGCGCCACGCTGACCATCCCGCGCGTCACCTCGCCCGACGGGCAGGTCGTCGCCGCCATTGCAGAGGGGCAGGGGCCATGACCGTTCACTTCATCGGTGCCGGACCGGGTGCCGCAGACCTCTTGACCCTGCGCGGCCGCGACCTGATCGCCGCCTCGCCGGTCTGCCTTTACGCGGGCTCGCTCGTGCCGCAGGGCGTTTTGTCCCATTGCCCGCCCGGGGTCCGCATCGTCAACACTGCCGCCCTGTCACTGGACGACATCATCGCCGAGATCGCGTCCGCCCATGCCGCAGGCCATGACGTCGCCCGCCTGCATTCGGGCGATCTGTCGGTCTGGTCGGCCATGGGCGAGCAGTTGCGACGGCTGCGCGCCCTTGGCATATCCTATGACGTGACCCCCGGCGTGCCATCGTTTGCCGCGTCTGCCGCGGTGCTGGGGCAGGAGCTGACCTTGCCGGGTCTCGCCCAATCCGTGGTTCTGACGCGGCATGCCGGTCGCGCTTCGCCCATGCCCGCGGGTGAAAACCTGGCCGTCTTTGCCGCCACCGGTGCCACCCTCGCCATCCACCTTTCGGTCCATGCACTGGCCGAGGTGGTGCGCGATCTGACCCCGATCCTCGGGCCGGATTGCCCGGTCGCCGTCGTGTTCCGTGCCTCATGGCCGGACCAGCAAGTCATCCGCGCGACGCTGGCCACCATCGCCGTTCCGCAGGCGGTCGAGCGCACCGCCCTCATCCTCGTCGGTCGCGCCCTTGCCGCCGAAGGCTTTGACGACAGCCGCCTTTATGCCGCCGACTATGACCGCCGCTATCGCCCCGTGGGCACCGCCCCCCGCTTTCCGGAGCCGAAATGACCGCCCCCGGCCTGATCATCTCGGCCCCGGCTTCGGGCACCGGCAAGACGACGCTGACCCTCGGGCTGGCCCGGGCGTTCCGCGACCTTGGGCTGGCGGTGCAGACCTTCAAATCCGGCCCCGACTACATCGACCCGGCTTTTCACCGGGCGGCCAGCGGGCGGGCGTCCTTCAACCTCGACACCTGGGCCATGGGGCAGGGCCAGATCGCCGCCCTGCTGGCCCGCGCGCAAGGTGCCGACCTTGTGCTGGCCGAGGGCTCGATGGGTCTCCATGACGGGGTGGCCAAAGC
>JANMCI010000029.1:0-9377 GCA_031361245.1 Rhodobacterales bacterium | reverse complement strand
GCCGCTGACGCAACGCTTCGGCCGAGGCTGCGGCCGCTGCGCGTCCGGATCCGTTCAGCGTAAAGACCTCTTCCGACCCGGCTGGCTTGACCAGCACAAAGCAAAAACCGCCGATGCCCGTCATCTGCGGCTCGCAGATCCCCAAAAGCACCGCGCCCGCGATGGCGGCGTCCACGGCATTGCCGCCAGCCTGCAGAATGTCGACAGCGGCCCTGGCGGCCAAAGGATGCGAGGTCGCGCACATCCCGTTGACGGCATAAGTGGCCGAGCGGCCCGATAACTGGAAGTCACGCATCAAGAAAATCCCCTTCAGGTCCAAAGCCTAGGGGATGGGGCAGGATAATCAAAGGGGGTTCCCTTTGGGTAGTGCCTCGGCGCCGTGAACTGGGTGGGGGCTATGATCCACAGCGCCGAGGGAAGCTATGCAGCTACATCTTCGTTATGGCGGGCGCTTGGGGCCGTTCTTTGGGCAGATTGCGGCACTTGATTGTCAGTTTCCCAGCATTGGAAACAATGATCGGGATTCAGTGGCTATAGTCCACGTCTATGCAAAAACTGAGCGTGTTGCGATCGCCCTCGCGCAAATATGCCAACTCATGTGTCAATGTGCGAATCAGGAACCACCCGAACCCTCCCTCCGGCAGGTCCTGAATTTCGGTTGCCAGGCTCAACGCCCCCCCTGGCATCTCGCCCCCGGGCATCGGCAGACCGGAGTCCACGACGCGCACGAACAGGAATGTCACATGCGACGTAATCCACAGCTCGATCTTGCCCGGATGCGCCGCATAGGCATGCTCGGTGATGTTGTTCAGCACCTCGGCCAGCACGATCTCGACTGCCCCGCGACAATCGTCTTCAAGGTTTGCCATCAAAGGCAGACCGAACACATGCTTCAGGCCCGCGGCTACCGCCTCCGGGTCGCCGTCGATGCACAGATACTCCGTGAACGCCGCGCCCCGCTTTCGCAGGTGCTGTTCCCTTCGCTCACCCCGCATCCCGCAGGCCTTCTGGCATGGACTTATGGATGATGAAGACCGAATCCATGCGCGTCAGGCGAAACACCTTTTCCACGGTAGCAGTCAGCCCGGACAATTCCAGCCGCCGGATGGGGCCCAACGCCTTCATCACCGCAACAACGGCGCCCAGACCCGAACTGTCCAGAAAGCCCACCATCGACATATCCAGCACAACCCGTTTGCTTGGCTCCTGAATGATCTCGCGCATCCGCTCCTTGAACTGGATTGCGCCAGCAGCGTCGATCCGGTCGCCCAGCGCGCGGATCACAAGAATCTCGCCGTGGTGTTCGCTTTGCAAGTTCATTCACTTTCTCCATTCCTGAGGGACTGAAGAAAAGCTAAGGCCGAGAGGTTACCTTTCGGTAAGCGCGGCCGCGATTTCGCAGATCAGTTGAGCTGGAATTGCAGCGGATACCGCCCATCCTCGAAATCACCGAACAGGTCGGGCAGATCGGGGTGGCTTACCGGTTCACCAGTTTCATCCGGCACCAGATTTTGTTCCGACACATAGGCCACATAGTAGCTTTGGTCGTTTTCGGCCAGCAGATGATAAAACGGCTGATTCTTCGAGGGACGGCTGTCTTCGGGGATATTCTCGTACCAGTCCTCGGTGTTGGAGAACATCGCGTCCACATCGAACACCACACCACGGAACGGATGCTTGCGATGGCGCAGCACCTGTCCGATGTGATACTTGGCCGCCGTCTTGAGCATCATGATGCGCTCCCCTGTCACCTTAGTAATCCCGCCGGTAGTCCTTTGTAAATCAATGAGGTGAGGCAGAAGGGAAACAGTCTGTGAACCCCAGCCCTACAGTTGGGCTTGTTCCCGCCGATGCCCGCACCCCACACTTGGCGCAAAAGTGACCATTCCGACCGCGCATGACGGTTTCCCTTTCCTCCGATTTCCCCTATCCTGAAAAAAAAGAATACGTACGAGGGGCGAATGAGCAGACTTCTCCGTGCGTCGATCCTGTTGCTGTTTCTGGCCTCTTGCGGGGGCGGCAATTTCTCGGCGCCGAAAAACCTTGATGATGCCTGTTCGATCGTCCGTCAGCGGCCGACCTATCTGACTGCAATGAAGGCGACCGAACGCAAGTGGGGCATTCCCGTCAGCGTTCAGATGGCCACATTGTATCAGGAAAGCAAGTTCATCGGAAATGCCCGCACCCCCCACCGTTATGCGCTGGGCGTCATCCCGATGGGCCGCCAAAGCTCGGCCTATGGCTATTCGCAGGCCCTCGACGGCACATGGGAAGAATACCAGAAAGACCAGCGACGTCGCAGCGCCCGCCGGGACAACATCCGTGACGCTTCCGACTTCATCGGATGGTACATGGACGAATCCTCGCGCAAGCTTGGCATTTCAAGGTCCGATGCCGAAAACCAGTATCTGGCCTATCACGAAGGCCGCAACGGTTTCGCCGCTGGCAGCTACAATGCCAAAGGCTGGCTGGTGTCCATCGCCGAAGAGGTCGGGTCCCGGGCAGAGCGGTATCACGAACAGCTCAAGCGCTGCTCGCGGTAGCTCTCATTTCTTGCGCTTGCGCAACTCGACTTCCTTGGAAAACAGGCTCGCCCCGTATTTCTGACCAACCACCAGTTCCCCCAGCGTGACCGAGGTCTGGTTGCCGATGTCGTCGGTGATGATCCACTGCTTCAGCGCAACCGGATTGGCGCTGAAAACCAGATCGATCGTGCCATAGTCGGGATGCTTGGGGTCCTGGGCCTTGACCACGGTCACTTTGCCGACCTCGCCGTGGCCCACCACCATCTTGGCCGATTTCAGGTCGATGTTCTGAGCCAGAATCAGGTTCAGCGGCGTGCGTGCCAGCGGATACTGCTCAGGCGGCTCGTTCGAGCGCGCATCAAATATGATGACCTGTCCACCGGCAGCGATCACCAGATTCTTGTCCGGAGCTGCATATTCGAACCGCGCCCGGCCCGGCCGCTGGATAAAGATCTTGCCGTTCGACTTCGATCCATCGGCATTGACCTGCACAAAAGAAGCCTCGACCGTGGTCAGGCTGTTCAGATAGGCTGACAACACGTCCAGCGGCACCTCCTTGGCACCCGCAGGCAGCGACATCATCAGGATCAGCGGGGCCAGAACGGCGCGAAGGATTTTCATGGCCCTGATATAAGGCCCCTGCCGCTCCACTGCACCCCCCGGCAAACTCACAAGGCAGAGAGGCGCCTATTCGCAACAAATCTCCCGAAATCCGGCATCATCTGTCTATAAAGTTCCACCGGGGGGCCAGATCCGTCGGTTCCCGGACCAGTGAAACACCGGGCATTGTCAATCCCCCCTGCCTCTTAACCCTCGCATCCGTGGAATTCCTGCCGTGACCCAGACCCGCCGCACCCTCCTCGCCATGATCGCCGCGGCTTTTGCTGCACCTGCTTTGGCCCAGAACGATTTTCCCATCGTTCGCGATGCTGGTTTTGACCGCTGGGTCGCCAAATTCCGCCCCCGCGCCGCCAAAAAGGGCATCTCTGCAGCCACCCTCGGCACCGCCTTTTCCGAGGCGGGTTTCATCCCCGCCGTGATCGAAAAGGACCGCTCGCAGTTCGAATTCAACCTCAGCCTCGAGGACTACCTAGCCATTACCGCCTCGGCCGACCGCATCAAGATGGGCCGCGCCGTGATGCAGCGCCCCGGCCGGCTCTTGAAAGAGATCGAGCAGACCCACGGCGTCGATGACCATGTCTTGGCTGCCGTCTGGGGGATCGAGAGCTTCTATGGCACCAAACGTGGCACCGTGCCCACCATCGCCGCCCTCGCGACCCTCGCCTATGAAGGCCGCCGCGCGACCTTTTTCGAGGGTCAGCTTTATGCCGCCCTCAAGATCCTCCAGCACGGCGATGTAACCGCACGCAACATGACCGGCGGCTGGGCCGGCGCCATGGGCCACACGCAGTTCATCCCCACCACCTATGCTGCCTATGCCGTTGATTTCCGGGGCGACGGGCGGCGCGACATCTGGTCGGACGACCCCACCGACGCCCTCGCCTCCGCCGCGAACTACCTCGCCAAATCGGGGTGGAGCTATGGCCAGCCCTGGGGGGTCGAGGTGCAACTGCCCCCGGACTTCAACCGCGCCCTTGCCGGCAATCTGCGCCGCCGCAGCAGCGCCGAGTGGGCCAAATACGGAGTGCGCGCCGCCAATGGCGGGCGGTTGGCCGACCATGGCTCCGGCGGTATCATCCTGCCCGACCGCGGCGGCCCGGCGTTTCTGGTGTTTCGCAACTATTCCGTCATAACCCACTACAATGCCGCACAGAAATACGTGATCGGCCTTGGCCACCTTTCCGACCGCATCAACGGTGCAGGCCCCTTCGTCACGCCCTTCGCGCAGGATGAATTCGGTCTGTCGCAGGCCGAGCGTGTGGATTTGCAAAAACGTCTTACCCGGATGGGGTATGACTGCGGCTCGGTCGATGGCGTGTTCGGCCCGATGACCCGCGCCGCGATCCGCGGCTTTCAAACCGCGCGCGGCCTGCCAGTCGACGGCAAACCCTCAAAGGCACTTTTGGCGATGATGCGCTGAGGACGGTTGATCAGCCGACGGAAAGGTCCTGCAGCCGGACCCGGATGGCCTTGCCCTGAAAGGGCAGCGCCTGATCGGTCAGGATCACTTCGTGGCGCGCCACCGCGATCCCCCAAACCACGACCGGTCCCAGCGCAAACAGTGCGACCATCCCCCCAGACAATTCCCCGCCGTCGACCACGCCGACCTCGGCCCGCATCGCCCCGCGCCGGACCATCACGTTGAAATCCTCACAGAGTGCCGTAACCCCCTTGGCAGCCACCGGCACATCCCCGGCAAATTCAACCGGTTTCAGCGGGTCGGCCCTTAAGCTCACCGCGCCGGTCAAATCGAATCCCGGACCCGAGATCACTGTCAGATTGCGCTCCACCCCGGGAAAGATGCTGAAAGGGCCATCTTCGACCACGGCAGCCATGCTCAGCCGCCACAGCATCTGGCCGTCGCGGTCCTGCCGCCACATCTCGGTTGTTTGCCCCCGCCCATTGGCCCAAGGCATCACCTTGAAATCGCGCGCTGTCAGATGCCCGATCATTCGGCGATCTTCACGATGGCGACCGGCTCGGCGGCCAGTTCCTCAAAATCAAAATTGTCCAGCCGCCGCGCCCGCTTGCCGGCCTTGTCGCTGCTGATCTTGATTTCCTCGATGTCCTTGGCGGCCTGCCCGAAATGGCGGTCCAGATTGCCGACCCGCTCGCCCAGACGCTCGATGTCCTTGTAAAGCTCGCCCAGTTCGCGGCGGATCGACCCCGCCTGCTCGCGCATCCTCGCGTCCTTCATCACCGCCCGCATGGTGTTCAGCACCGCCATGCAGGTCGTCGGCGACACGATCCAGACCTTGGCCGTGAACCCCTCACGGACAATCTCCGGGAAATTGGCGTGCAGCTCGGCATAGACCGCTTCCGAGGGCAAAAACATCAGCGCCCCGTCCGCCGTTTCGCCCTCGATGATATATTTCTCGGAAATCGCCCGGATATGGGCGCGGACAGAAGTGCGCAGAAACGATCCCGCCTCTTGCAACTGGCGCGGGTTCTCCGCCCGCCGCAGCGCCTCATAGGCTTCCAGCGGGAACTTGGCATCCACCACGATCGGCCCCGGCGGGTTCGGCAAATGGATCAGGCAATCGGCCCGCCTGCCGTTCGACAAGGTGGCCTGCATGGTGAACGCGTCAGACGGCAGCGCCTTGCCCACGATGTCATGCAACTGGATCTCGCCAAAGGCCCCGCGCGTCTGCTTGTTGGACAGGATATCCTGCAATCCCAGAACATTGCCCGACAGCTTTTCGATGTTGGCCTGCGCCTTGTCGATGGTTTCCAGCCGCATCTGCAAATCGCCAAGCGACCGCGCCGTCCGCATCGACGTGCCTTGCAGCGCCTCGGTCATGCCGCGCTGCACCTCGGCCAGTCGCTGCTCCATCAGCTGCAACATCGCGGTCTGGCTCACCGCCTGGTTTTCCGACACATGATGCAGCCCGCCCGCCAGCCGCTCCTGCCCGTCCGACATGCCCTGCAAGCGCTGGGCCAGCCAGCCGATCTCGCGCATCAAGGGTTCCGACTGCCGCCCCGAGGCGCGCAGGATCGCGAAAAGCAGCAGGAACACCGCCAGCGCGACCCCCGCCACCACCAGAACCTCGGGCGAATTCCACGCATAGCTGACCCCGAACAGCGTGATCATCTTCTGCCAAACAACCGTTCGATGTCATGGAGCTTCAACTCCACATAGGTCGGCCTTCCGTGATTGCACTGGCCCGAATGTGGCGTCGCCTCCATCTCGCGCAGCAGCGCGTTCATCTCCTCTGCCCGCATCTGGCGGCCCGAGCGGACCGAGCCATGGCAGGCCATCCGGCTCAGGATCGCGTCCATCCGGGCCTGCAAGGTCTGGCTTTGCCCCACATCGGCCAGTTCATCCAAGACATCGCGCACCAGTGCCGCCGCTGAAACCACACCCAGAATTGCCGGCGTTTCGCGCACGGCAACAGCCCCGCCGCCAAAAGGTTCGATGGTCAGGCCAAGACGGGCCAATTCCTCAGCCACCTCCAGCAGACGGGCCGCATCCGTCGCAGAAAGCTCGACAATTTCAGGGATCAGCAGCGCCTGCGCCGTGATGCCCGTCTCGGCCATCTGGCGCTTCAGCCGCTCATAGACCAGCCGCTCATGCGCGGCATGCTGATCGACGATGACCATGCCAGTGGCGGTCTGGGCAATGATGTAATTCTCATGCACCTGCGCCCGCGCCGCCCCCAAAGGCCGGGTTTCATCAAGCCCGTGCTGGCTTTCTTCAACCCTTGCCGCCGGTGCCTCGGCAAAGCCCATCGCGGCGTCCGGCGCCTGAAAGGCAAAGGCGCGCGACAGGCTGGACTGCGACGCCCGGTCCATCTGATAGACCCGCGCCGCCGATACCGCCTCTGGCCGGAACGCCGCCAAAGTCGCATCCGCCACTGTCGTTGACGCCCGATGCCCCGCCCCCGACAGCGCCGTGCGCAGTCCGGTGATGATCAGCGACCGCGCCGCTTCCGGCTCACGGAACCGCACTTCGGATTTGGCGGGATGCACGTTCACATCCACCCGTTCGGGATCGCAGATCAGATTCAAAACGGCCGCCGGGTGTCGGTCGCGGCTCAGGAAATCGAAATAGGCGACCCTCAGCGCCCCCAACAGCATCCGGTCCAGCACCGGCCGCCCGTTCACAAAGACAAATTGCTGCACCGACGAGCCGCGCGAATAGGTCGGCAGCGCAGCGTATCCGGTCAGGCGCAGCCCCTCGCGCTCGACATCGATCCGCAGCGCATTGGCGGCGAAATCGGCGCCGAGGATGCGGGTCAGCCGACCCTGCAATGCGTCAAAGAAATCGCCGTTCTCGGGATCGACCCGGAAAATGGTCCGCGGCGCCTCGCCCTCGGCCACCTCGGACAGGGCAAAGCCGACATGCGGCTCAGCCATCGCCAGCCGCCGCACCACCTCGGCAATCGCCCCAGCCTCGGAGCGGTCGCTGCGCAGGAATTTCAGCCGCGCGGGCGTGGCATAGAAAAGGTCGCGCAACTCGACCACCGTGCCCCGCGCCGCCGCTGCCGGACGCACTGCCGCCATCCGCCCCCCGGCCACAGATAGCGTGACGCCCTCACCACCTTCGACCCGCGAAGTCAGCGTCAGCCGCCCCACTGCGCCCAACGAGGCCAGCGCCTCACCGCGAAACCCGAATGAGCGGATGTTGAGCAGGTCGCTGCCGTCGATCTTTGAGGTCGCATGCCGCGCCACGGCCAGCGGCAGATCGTCTCCTGTCATCCCGCAGCCGTCGTCGGTCACCCGGATCAGCACCTTGCCGCCCGCCGCATAGTCCACGGCGATGCGGCGAGCGCCTGCATCCAGCGCGTTTTCAACGAGTTCCTTGACCGCTGAAGCTGGCCGTTCAACGACTTCTCCCGCCGCGATCCGGTTGATCGCCGCCTCGTCCAAAGGACGGATCACCGGCCGCGTGTCGCTCATCTTGGGGTCATGCAAGGTCATACCCCCATTTGTAGCAGGTCAAAGGCGGCAGGGCCACAGATTCGCTATTCGGTGGACGCAACCCCAACCGGTTCGCCCACAACGACGAAGAACAGCTTGTCCGGCGTCAGCAACCGGGCCGCCACCCGCTTCACATCCGCCAGCGTCACCGCCTCGACCCTTGCGTTGCGCTTGGCCGGATAGTCCGACGGCAGGCCCAATATCTGCATGCCGACCAGAATACTGGCGATCGTGCCATTGCCGTCAAACCGCAGCGGATAGGCCCCGGTCATATAGGTCTTGGTATCGTCCAGCTCTTTCTGCGTCACGCCGTTCCCGGCCACATCGGCCCAGACATCGCGGATCACCTGCATCGCCTCAGCCGCGTTTTCGTTCGATGTCGCCAGACGACCCGACATGATTTCGGCATGGTCGTAGGCCGCCAGGCCCGTGCCGATGCCATAGGTCAGCCCGCGCTTTTCGCGCACCTCGTCCATGAGGCGCGAAGCAAACCCGTTGCCGCCCAGTATCTCATTCAGAATCGACGCGGCGAAATAGTCCGGATCATCGAACCGGATTCCCCCCTGAAAAAAGCTGATCGAGCTTTGCGGGCCCGGAAAGGCTTCAACCTTGACGCCGCCCTTGGCGAAAAGGTCCACCCGCCCGGGCTCGGCGGCTCCCGTTGCCGGCAGATCGCCCAACAGCCGGTCCAGCAGCAAACCCAGATCGGCCGCACTGATGTCGCCCGCCGCTGCCACATAGATGCGATCCTGCGCCACCGTTCCGGCAAATGCCGCCAGAATATCCTCGCGGGTCAGGGCGGTCACGCTTTCGACTGTCCCGTCGCCGATCGTTCCATAGGGATGCTCGCCATAGGCCCGTGCCCGCAGGATCTTGCCGCCAATCTCATCGGGGTTCTTGGCATCCGAAGCCAGCCCCGACAGCACCTGCCCGCGCACCCGCTCCACCGCATCCGGGTCAAAGCGCGGCTTGGTCAGGGCCAGATGCAGAAGATTGACCACCTGATCGCGATTTTCCGTCAGAAATTGCGCCGACACCCCGACGCCGTCAGCGTCCGAGCGGAAATGAAGCTCTGCCGCCAGCCCGTCGCGCGCGGCGGCGAAGCCCTGACTGTCCAGATCCCCGGCACCTTCCTCGATCAATGCGGTCATGAGATTGACCTCACCCCGCTTGCCGGGCCGGTCCAGCGATGTGCCGCCCAGAAAACGGATCTCCAGCGCCGTAAAGGGAATGCCATGCTCTTCGACCAGCCAGGCCTTGATCCCGCCGGGCGAGGTCACCTCCTGAATGCGGATCTCGGCGGCGACCGGG
>JANMCI010000013.1:0-7833 GCA_031361245.1 Rhodobacterales bacterium | reverse complement strand
GCAATCCTCTGATCATGCAGCAGGGGCAGGTGTTCTTTCTGCACATGATCCTGATGGACAGCGATGCCGGTGAGGCGATGACGCTGGGCCATTCGGTGCTTGTGGGGGCGCACGGGATCGAGCGTCTTTCCCGGCACGGGTTGGACCTGATCCTGAACGCCTGAGCCTGCCCGAAACGGGCCAGTTCCAGGCAGCGTCATCAGTTAAGATGGAGTTAATGGAAACCGGTAACTCATTGATAAAAAATGGTAAAACACGATGTCGTCAAAAGCGACGTCTCGTGGTTTTGGCGCGGACATCGGTCATTTCAGGGCCATTGGGCCCCGGCGCGGTTCAGGCTGATCGCGTACAGGCTGGTGGTGGCGGTGATGAAAAGCTGCTGCTTTTCCCGCCCGCCAAAGCAGATGTTCGACACGATCTCGGGCACCTTGATCTTGCCCAGCAAGCTGCCGTCCGGGGCCAGACAATGCACCCCATCCCCGGCCGACGACCACAGATTGCCCTCGCTGTCGACCCGGATCCCGTCGGCACAGCCCGGCGAGATCGCATGGAACACTCGGCCTTTCCCGGGCCGGCCAGAGGCCATGTCAAAGACCCGGATATGCTGGGGGTCGCTGTGAAACATCCGCCCGGTATCGGCGACGTAAAGGCGGGTCTCGTCCGGGCTGAAGCACAGCCCGTTGGGGCAGTTGAAATCGGTCAGCACCGCCTCCAGCCCACCGCTTTCGGGATCGATCCGGTAGACATTGCAGGGCAGTTCCTGCTCGGCCCGGTGGCCCTCATAGGCCGTCAGGATGCCGTAATGGGGATCGCTGAACCAGATCGACCCGTCGGACTTGACCACGACATCGTTGGGAGAGTTCAGCCGCTTGCCCATATAGCTGTCGGCCAGTACCGTGATCGTGCCGTCCCATTCGGTCCGCGTGACCCTGCGCCCGCCATGCTCGCAGCTGATCAGACGGCCCTGCCGGTCCCGCGTGTGCCCGTTGGAAAAGTTTGACGGGGCGCGGTAGGTCGAAAGCCCGGTGTCTGGCGCCCAGCGCATGATCCGGTTGTTGGGAATGTCCGAGAACAGCAGGCAATTCGCATCCCCCATCCAGACCGGCCCCTCCGCCCAGTCAAACCCGCTGGCCAGCTTTTTCAGCGGGGCGTTGAACAGTACATAGGTGCCAAAGCGGGGATCGTAGGTTTCCATGGACATGGCGGTGCTCCCAAGGCGCGCGGATCGTGCAGCCTCCTCAGCCTGCCCCAAGGTTCCTTCCGACGCAACCAGCCTTGACAGGACCGGGAGCGGCGGTCGACATCACGGGTGGAGAAGTGGAACAGGGTCCGTCCGGCATGACCTCTCGCATCGTGATCATGGGGGTAGCCGGCTGCGGCAAATCGACGGTCGGCGCGGCGCTGTCCCGCAAGACCGGCATCCCCTACCAGGACGGCGACGACCTCCACCCGCCCGCCAACGTCGCCAAGATGAAAGCCGGCACCCCGCTTTCCGACGACGACCGCTGGCCCTGGCTCGACCTTGTCGCAGCAGAGCTTGCCGGCAACGCCCCGCTGATGATCGGGTGTTCCGCTCTCAAGCGTGCCTACCGTGACCGCATCCGTGCCGGGGCAGGCGGCCCGGTGACCTTTGTCCACCTCGCTGGCAGCCGTGACGTGATCGAGAAACGGATGGCTGCCCGGAAAGGGCATTTCATGCCTGTCTCGCTGCTGGACAGCCAGTTTGCAGCGCTTGAGGAGCCTGCCCCGGACGAGGCCCGTCTGACAGTCGACATCGACCAACCCCTTGCCTTGATCGTCGCGCAGATCGTAAAAGGCCTGGCCCTTGGGTGATACGGTTTCACAGCCCCCGGTCCTTCTGGTAAAGCTGCTCTCACCCTGCGTTTGAATCCCTTCACGAGGTGACGCCATGATCCCGAACCGCCTGAAACAGCTCTGGTCTGCGGGGCAGCCCACCGTCAACGGGTGGTGCTCGATTGGCAGCCCGTTTGTGGCCGAGATCATGGCCGCTCAAGGTTTCGACAGTCTCACGGTCGACTTGCAGCATGGCGCGCTGGACTATTCCCATCTGCTCCCGATGTTTCAGGCAATGCGCGCGTCGGGCGCCGTTCTGCTGGCGCGTGTGCCGTGGCTGGAACCCGGGATCATCACGAAGGCCCTGGACGCCGGCGCTTACGGTATCATCTGCCCGATGGTGAACACCGCGGAAGAGGCGGCACGTTTCGTCAGTTATCTGCGCTACCCACCTTTGGGCCAACGCAGCTTTGGCCCCACGCGCGTCAGCTTCTCGGCGGGCGCCAACTATGCAGCCGAAGCCAACGGCGAGGTGTTGGCTTTCGCCATGATAGAGACTGCCGATGGAATGGCAAATTTGGATGCCATTGCGGCCATACCGGGTCTGGATGGGATTTATGTCGGCCCTTCGGATCTGAGTCTTTCGCTGAGCGAGGGGAAACTCGCCCCGGGTTTTGACCGCGAGGAGCCTGAAATCATCGCCGCCCTTCGCCGCATCGCGGTCGTTTGCAAGGAAAACAACCTCCGCGCAGCCCTGCATTGTGGCTCGCCAGACTATGCCGCCCGCGCAATCGGTTGGGGCTACGAAATGACAACTGTGGGAGGAGACAGCCGGTTTCTTGCCGCAGGTGCCGGAGCGGCCGTGGCAAGCTTCCGCAAGCTTACCGAGACCGTCGGCTCCAAAGGCGAGAAAGGTGTGTATTGATGCCCCATGTACTGGTTGCGGGAAAACTCCATCCTTCGGGCCTGTCGCTTCTTGAGAATGCAGATGGAGTGACCTTCACCCATGTTGAGGAGATTTCAGAAGAAAGCTATGTCCCGTTGGTCGCCGAAGCGGATGCGGTGATCCTGCGGACCCAACCGATGACGGCGTCAACCGTGGCGAAGGCTGCGCGGTTGCAGATCGTGTCGCGTCACGGTGTGGGTTATGATGCCGTGGATTTGGCCGCCCTGAACTCCCGCGGCATCCCACTTTGCATCGTTGGAGATGTGAATTCGGTTTCGGTAGCCGAGCACGCGATGACGCTGATCCTTGCCTGTGCCAAACAGTTGCGCAGGGCGGACAATTCGGTGCGAAAAGGGCCTTGGGGTTGGCGCAATCAGCTTCAAGCGGGCGAGATCTCCGGGCGAAGGCTTCTGATTGTCGGTTATGGCCGGATCGGCCGCCATCTCGCGCACATGGCAGTCGGCTTCGGCATGCATATCCGTGCTGTCGATCCAATACTTGCAGCCAAGGTCTGGTCTGAGCGTGAAATTGAATCAACGGATCTTCATGACGGTCTGGCGTGGGCGGATATCGTGTCGCTGCATGTTCCCAAGGCGGGTTCCGCTTTGATCGGCGCAGACGAGCTGGCGTTGATGCGGCCCGGTGGGATCTTGGTCAACACAGCGCGAGGCGGCATTGTGGATGAAGGGGCTCTCGCAAGGGCTCTCGAAACGGGCCACCTCGCAGCAGCGGGATTGGACGTCTTTGAGCAAGAACCGCCCGCATCGGACCATCCTCTGCTTGGCCTGGAGCAGGTCATCCTGACGCCACACATCGCCGGGCTCAGCCGACAGTCGGCTGAGCGGATGGCCGTTTCCTCGGCACGAAACGTGCTCGACTTCTTTGCAGGCAGGCTGGATCCTGCCCTGATTGTCAATAAAGATCAGCTGATTTGACCAGCTTTGACCGGGTTGGAAAATCCTTCGCTCCGGAGTTTGGCTCGGCGCGTTTCTGATTCACCCACGATCTGGTTTGTAAACTTGCACAGGTGGGACAGAAGCACGACTTTGGTCACTTCATGGGCCCGTGTTTCACGCAACTCACATGGTCGGCGTAGCTTTGTAGCTGACCCACGGACTGACTTGGAGGCCATTACCGGTCCAGGGTGGGGCTCAATGATGGTCAAGTCGGGGCGGGTTGCCTATCCGGGCTTCAAAGGTCATATTCGCTACGAAAAGCTTGGAGCTGCCAACAAGAGCTGCCAAGTGCATTTCTATGCCTTCGACAAAGCGACCAAGGAGATCAATATGCCCGTCTATCGTTCCCGCACTACGACCCACGGCCGCAACATGGCCGGTGCCCGCGGCTTGTGGCGTGCTACGGGAATGAAGGACGGTGACTTTGGCAAGCCAATCATCGCAATCGTCAACTCTTTCACGCAGTTTGTGCCGGGGCATGTGCACCTAAAGGATCTTGGTCAACTTGTGGCACGCGAAGTCGAGGCTGCGGGCGGGGTCGCAAAGGAGTTCAACACAATCGCGGTCGATGACGGCATCGCGATGGGCCATGATGGCATGTTGTATTCGCTCCCGTCGCGCGAGTTGATTGCTGACTCCGTGGAGTACATGGTCAACGCCCACTGTGCCGATGCGATGGTCTGCATTTCCAACTGCGACAAAATCACGCCCGGAATGTTGATGGCGGCGATGCGTCTGAATATCCCATGCGTCTTCGTTTCGGGCGGACCGATGGAGGCTGGCAAGCTCGTTATTCGTGGCAAGGAAGTTGCACTGGATCTTGTCGATGCGATGGTCTCTGCAGCGGATTCTGCCTATACCGACGAGGAAGTGGAAGCGATCGAGAAAGCGGCTTGCCCTACTTGCGGTTCTTGTTCAGGCATGTTTACGGCCAACTCGATGAATTGCCTGACCGAGGCGCTTGGATTGTCGTTGCCGGGCAATGGTTCCACCCTTGCTACACACGCCGACCGAAAAAGGCTGTTCGTCGAAGCCGGGCACCTTATCGTGGACATTACTAAGCGCTATTATGAGCAGGATGATGACACCGTCCTGCCGCGCAAGATTGCGACCAAGGCGGCTTTTGAGAACGCGATGGCTTTGGATGTGGCGATGGGGGGGTCAACGAACACTGTCCTGCATATCCTGGCCATTGCCCACGAGGGCGAGATTGATTTCAAGATGGCCGATATCGACGCGCTGAGCCGTAAGGTGCCGGTGCTTTGCAAGGTTGCTCCCGCCAAGCAGGACGTTCATATGGAGGATGTTCACCGCGCTGGCGGGATCATGGCGATCTTGGGCCAGCTGGATGCCGCCGGGTTGTTGAACCGCGAGGTGCCCACGATCCACGCTCGCTCGATCGGGGCGGCGGTGGATCAGTGGGACATCAGCCGAACCAATCAGGAGTCGGTCCGCGAGTTTTTCCGCGCAGCGCCGGGCGGCGTGCGGACAACCATGGCGTTTCAGGCGACCGGGCGATTTGATGCCTTGGATCTTGATCGCGAAAATGGCGTGATCAGGTCGGCCGAAACACCCTTTTCGAAAGATGGAGGACTGGCGGTGTTGACGGGAAATCTGGCCGTGGACGGCTGTATCGTCAAGACGGCGGGCGTGGACGAGTCGATACTGGTCTTCTCGGGCCCGGCCCGGGTATTTGAGAGCCAGAACGCAGCCGTGAATGCCATTCTGGCAAAAGAGATCAAGGAGGGTGACGTTCTGGTCATCCGCTATGAGGGCCCGAAAGGTGGGCCGGGGATGCAAGAGATGCTTTATCCTACAAGTTATCTAAAGAGCATGGGGCTGGGCAAGGCTTGTGCCCTGATCACGGACGGCCGGTTTTCGGGTGGGACGTCGGGGCTGTCCATCGGACATGTCAGCCCGGAGGCGGCCGCCGGTGGAATGATCGGATTGGTCCGCGAAGGCGACATGGTGGACATCAATATCCCCAAACGGTCGATTTCCCTCCGAGTGCCGGACGCTGAGCTCGCGATCCGCAAGGCAGCCCAGGACACGGCAGGGTGGCTGCCGGTAAAGCCCCGCTCCCGCAAGGTAAGTCAGGCGCTGCGGGCCTATGCCCTGTTCGCTTCTTCGGCGGACAAAGGCGCGGTTCGGGTGCTTCCGGGGGAATGATTTCATAAGTGTCCACACGTGGACACTTATGAAAGTCAAATAAAATCATATGGTTGAACGCTTGCATTAACCAGATTTTATCGTTTTATGCTGTCGTCCGCTGAGACCGAACAGGCAAACCTGGAACCGGCCTGCTCGAACCTGCACCTGTGGCATGGTACTGAAACGCATGATGAGGTTCTCATGGTGACGTTGCCCCCAACTATTCCCCAGCGTGAGTGGGACTACGGGTTTCGGTTTTGCCCTTGAAGGCGGGTCGGGCAATGGGGCTTGCACGGGGCTGATCGGGTTGTGCAGCGTCAGACCTCGTTGCGGTATGAAGGTCTGGGCGAACTCGGCGGGCGTCCGCCAGCCAAGGCTCGCAAACAGGGTCGCGTTCAACAGTTCGTCCCTTAGGCGTCCGATGAAGCTTTGTAAGCGGTGGCTGAGGACCGTCTGGGTTTCAGCTTAACTGCTTTTGGAAGGCCCATGGCATGAGGTCGTCGATGCGGGATGCCGGGTGTCGGTTGGCAATGGCGGTCAGGGTTGCGTGCAAGTAGGCGTACGGGTCGACGGCGTTCAGCTTACAGGTTTCAATGAGCGAGGCCATGCGTGCCCAAGTGTGGCCCCCCTCATCATGCCCTGCGAACAAAGCGTTCTTGCGATTGAGGGTGATGGGCCGGATGGTATTTTCGACCGGGTTGGTGTCCATCTCGACGCGGCCATCGGTCAGGAAGATTTGCAAGCCCTCCCAGTGCCGGTGGATGTATGCAAGCTTCTCGCCGAGGCGGGATTTGGTGGAGAGACGGCTGCGCTGATGGGTCAACCACTGGCGGAAGCCGGCAACCAGCGGTGCAGATTGGTCTCGTCGGACAGTAAGGCGTTCGTCGGGGGTCTTGCCTCGGATCTTGGCCTCGATCTTGTAGATTTCCGCGATGCGACGCAGGCCTTCGGCGGCGATTTCGGAGCCGTCTTTCTGGTAGATGTCATGCAGCTTGCGCCGTGTGTGCGCCCAGCAATAGGCCAGGGTCAAAGGCGAGCCGCCCACCCGCCTGGGTTCAGCCAGGGCATTATATCCGGTGTAACCGTCGACTTGCAGGATGCCCTCGAAGCCTCGCAGAATGTCCATCGCATGCCATGGCGCCCGGGCGCATAGGTGAACACGACCGCCGGTGGATCATCGCCGCCCCAGCCTCGATCATCACGGGTCAAGGCCCAAAGGTAGCCGGTCTTGGTTTTGCCCGCCCCCGGGTCCAGCACCGGGGCACGGGTCTCATCCATGAACAGGCGGCTTGATCGCTTGAGGTGCACCAGCATCCGATCCACGACCGGGGCCAGATGGTAGGCCGCCGTGCCACACCAACTCGCCAAGGTCGACCGGTCCAGATTGACGCCACCCCGACCGTAAATCTGGCACTGGCGGTAAAGCGGCAGGTGATCGGCATATTTGGATACGGCCACATGGGCGAGCGTGCCTTCTGTAGGCAGCCCGCCTTCGATCAGCCAATGAGGCGCCTCGGCTTGGCAAACGCCCGCATCGCAACGGCGGCAGGCATAGCGAGGTCGAACTGTGACGATCACCTGGAAGCGGGCCGGAATGATGTCGAGGCGCTCGCTGCGGTCCTCGCCGATCTTCACCATGTCGGTGCAGCCGCAGGGGCAGGCCTTTTGCGCGGGTTCGATCACTTGTTCGATGCGCGGCAGGTGGTCTGGCAGATGACCAAGGTTGCGTTTGGCGGCCGGTCGCCTTTGGGTGCCATCGGCATTGCGGACGGTCAGCGCATCACGGGCGGCTTCGGCCTCGGCGACAGCGGTCTCCAGGTCTTCGAAAGCCAGCTGACGCTCATCGGGATCCAGCTGCTCGGACCGCTTGCCATAGAGCGCATGGCGCAGTTCCGCGATCAGGTAATCCTGACGCTCGGTATGTGCCTCAAGCCCCGCGACCTTGGCCTGCATGGCCAGAAACGCTTCCCGCACGGCAGGCGGAAG
>JANMCI010000001.1:0-10522 GCA_031361245.1 Rhodobacterales bacterium | reverse complement strand
GCACGACGCTGCCGAGGCGGTAGGCGGCAAAATCGGCCGCAAACGGCGCAAGCAGGGTGGCAACGGCCGGCTGCGGGCCGGGCTTGAAGCGCAGGAACACAAAGCCGTGGAAAATCTCCAATTCGATCGGCATCAGGCCGAAGGCGGCGCGGTTGAAGTCGCCGAAACTGGTCGGCACGGCGGCCCCGCGCAACGTGCCGTCAAGGTTGTAGACCCAGCCGTGAAACGGGCAGACCAGAGCGCCCCGGCAATGGCCCTGCACTCCGTCAACCACCCGGGCACCGCGGTGGCGACACAGGTTGTGGAAGGCGCGCACGACGCCGTCCTGCCCGCGCATCACGACGGCCCGCTCTCCCAGAATGTCAAAGGTCAGCCAATCTCCGGGGGCGGGAATGTCGCTTTCATGGCCGGCAACCTGCCAATGGGTCAGAAACAGCCGTTGCTTTTCAAGCTCGAACATCGCCGCGGAATGATAGGCCCAGGCGGGCAAGCCGCGCCGATCCCAGGTGTTGGGCACGGGAACCGTTGCAAAGGGCAGGTCGTTCATGATGTCGTCCTCATCTGGCCCAGCACCCAAGTGTGAAAGCGCCGGATCTCGAACTCCTCCGGCATGAGGCGGCCCCGCTCATAGCTGGGCGAGCGGATGCCGCGCTGGTTCATCTCGACAGCATCGCCATCCTGCCGGAGCACGGTCTTGGCAAAGGCTGCGACGTCGGCAGCGTCAAAACCGGGCTGGGCAAGGGTTTCAGGCGCAAAATACCATTCGGCGACAAGGAGGGTCTGCTCGGGGCCCAGCGGCTGCAGCCGGACGGCGCGGACGTAATCGACATGCGCCACGATATAGGTGGTGGGGTAGAGGGTGACGAAGGTATGGCCGTCCTGACGCTGTTCGGGGGTCAGGTCCGGGAAAGCCGGTCCGCAGGGCGCGCCCGTCATCGTCCAGCTTTCAGCGCCGGGTCTGAGGTTGGGGCGGCGTGGTTGGTCGGGGGTCCAGCCCGGTGCCTCGGACGCGCTCATGATGCCCGCGCCGTAGACGGGGACCATGTCGCAGAGCTCTGGGTGAACACCGGGGCAGTGCAGGCATTCGTTGTAATTCTCCCAGAACACCTTCCAGTTGCAGGCAAGGACACGTTCGTGGCGATGACCGGTCACAAGCGCCTCCATGGGCCAGTTGTCCAGGGCGCCAAGTCCGATATCGGGATCGAGCGGACCGGGCCTCGCCGCGAGATTGAGGAAGATAAAGCCGTTCCAGATCAGATGAGATACTGGTCGCAACCCATTCTCTTCCTTTAGAAAATCGTCAGTTGGCTTCGCGTGGCCCGTCGCGACGAGACGCCCGTCCGATGCCGCATAGGACCAGGCGTGATAGGGGCAGGTGATCAGCTTGCCAACCGGGCCTTCGGTGGCGCAAAGTTCGGCCCCGCGATGGCGGCAGGCGTTGTGAAAGGCGCTGAGCGCGCCGTCGGCCGCGCGGGCCAGCACCACCGGCGCGGGGCCGACCGTGACCGGGCGCAGGGTGCCCGGCGGCAGATCCGCCAATCGGCCCACGCAGATCCAGTTCCGCGCCCAGACGGTTGCCATCTCGACCCCGTGCCAGCCGGGGTCGACATAGGCCGCGCGGGGCAGGGTTTCGGGGCAGTGGTCCAAGAGGGGCGAAAGGGGGTGGCGATGTTCGGACGGGTTGGAATGGGCCATCAGAATCTCCCGGGTGGAGTGGCGCGTTTGCGGCTTGAGGCAAAGAAGGGGCGGTCAACCACCGTAACGGGCAGCATCAGCTTGACATATTGCAGCTCGCGCAGGGCATAGATTTCGACCCAAAGATCATCGCCCTTGCGGTATCTGGCGTGCACCTGTGCGATGGCAATCGAGCGCTTGGTTGCGGGTGACCACGCGGCGGCGGTGACAAATCCGGCCTCGTGTTTGCGCGCATGGTAGAGGATAGAGCCTTCGGCAGACACATTGCCGGGCACATCGAGCCCGACAAGAGCCCAGTCCGAGCCCTTTTCCCGCTCGGCCAAAAGGGCGCGGCGTCCGGTGAAATGGCCCTTGTCCCAGTCGATCATCCAGCCAAGGCCCAGCTCGAACGGCGAGCGCACCCGGTCCTCGCGCAGGGCCTGATCGGCGGGGATGAAATCCGCATTGGCGATGATGAACCCCGCCTCGATCCGCGCGATGTCCAGGGCATCGCTGCCGATGGGGCAAAGGCCAAAGGGCGCGCCGGCGGCCATGAGATGGTCCCAAAGCGGCAGGGCCTGTGCGGGGTCCATCCAGATCTCATAGCCCAGATCGCCGGTGAAACCGGTGCGGGAGATGGTGATCTGGCCGCCGCCGAAGGGGTGGCCGGCGATGACGAAGGGCTTGAGGGTGCTGACATCAAAGCCGGCGGCAAGCAGGACCGAGGCCGCACAGGGGCCTTGCAGTGACAGGGCGGCGATGGCGTCGGTCTGGTCCTGAACCGTGACATCAAAGCCAAGGGCAGAGGCGTGCAGCCATGGCAGGTGACGCTCCTGGCAGCAGAGCAAAAAGTCCCGTGGACCATGGCGAAAGAGGGTGCCGTCGTCCAGCACGCGGCCCTCGTCATCGCACCAGGCGGTGTAGTGGACCGATCCCACAGCCAGTTTCGCGGCGTTGCGGATGGTCAGGCGGTTCAGGAAATCGGCGGCCTCTGGCCCGGTGATGCGGTATTTGATCATCGGGCACAGATCGTAAAGCGAGGCGGCGTTGCGGATGGCGGTATGCTCCATCGCGGTGTCGCCATAGCAGAGCGGGGTCATCAAGCCCGCCCATGCGCCCCAGCGGTTCAGCTTGTTGGCCGCCGAGGTGCGGGCGTGGAACGGAGTCGGGCGCAGTGGGGTTTTGAAATGGGTGAGATCCATCATGTTGCCCTTAGAATCTGTTCAGCCGCGTTCCAGCCCGCAGCACCGCTGATCCCACCACCGGGATGCGATCCGGCCGAGGCGAGGTAAAGGCCGGGCAGGGGGGTGGCATATTGGGCGGCCTCGCGCAGGGGGCGCAGGAACAGCATCTGCTCGACCGCAAGTTCGCCATGGTGCCAGTTGCCGCCGATCATGCCGAAGCGCTGCTCGATGTCCTGCGGCATCAGCAGTTCGGCATGGGCGATCAGGGAGCGCAGGCCGGGGGCGTGGATTTCGAGCGTGGCGAGGGTGTTTTCCAGCAGCTCTGCCCGTGCGGCGTCAAGGTTTGCGGGGGCATGAGGGGCGAATTGGACCACGGCGGACAGGGTGTGGTGGCCGTCGGGGGCGAGGCCAGGGTCATGCGCCGAGGGCAGGACAAGCTCCATCACCGGATGGCGGGGAACCTCGCCGTATTTCACCGGATTGAAGGCGGTCTCGACGGCATCGACCGAGGGGGCGATGACCATGCGGGTCGTCAGGTCGGCGTTGAAAGCCGGGGTGCCCTTGAGGGCCAGGTGCAACTTGGCCGCTCCACCGCGGGAGCGGATGAAACCGGTGCGGTTGAAAAAGCCCGCATCCAGATGGCGGGGGCCGACGAGGGATTGGAAGGTCGTGCGCGGCGAGATGGCGGAGATGATGACAGGGGCGGTCAGCGTCTCGCCCGAGGTGAGGATGACGCCGGTGGCGCGGTCGCCCTCGACCAGCACGCGGGCGACGGATTGGCCTGTGCGCAGATCGACCCCGGCAGCGATGGCCGATGCCGCCATGGTGTGGGCCAGTTGCCCCATGCCACCGCGTGGCAGCAGGATGTCGGGGCCCATGGCGAGCTGATTGAGAAGCAAGATCAGCGTGTTGGGCGAACGGGGGCCGGCCCATGCCCCCAAGGTCGCATCAAAAGCCAGAAGGCCGCGCAACCGGTCGTCGGTCAGATCATCCTCGACCACATCGGCGATGTTGATCAGGATCATCCGCAGAAACTCGCGGAAGTCATCGCGGCCAAGGGCGCGGATGCCAAGGCCGAGGCGGGCGAGGCGGCCCCATTCATTACCTTTGGTGGTAAGGCGCGGCGGCGTCAGGGCCCGGAACGGCGCCAGAACCCGGGCAAAGGCGCTGAGTTTCGCGTGAAGGGCGGCGAAGGCCGTGGCGTCGGGGCCAGAGGTGGAAGCGCGCTGGACGGTGAGGGGCGAGGGGCCAAGGACGGTGGTGGTCAGGGCGGGGTGAAAGCTTAACCCGTGGCGGCCAAGGTCCATGCCGGCCATGACGCGGGGATCAAGACCGCGGGTGGTGTGGGCAAGGGCGGGGGCGTGGTAGCCGGGGGCGAACTCGCGGGTTTGGGCGCCGCCGCCGGCAGCGGCTGCGGCCTCGAGCAGCACGGTGCGGCGGCCCTTGGCGGCAAGGCGTGCGGCGCAGGCCAGACCGTTGGTGCCACCGCCGATGACGAGGACATCACAGGACGGCATAGGCGTCCCTCATCTGGTTGGGCAGCTTGGCCTCGCGCAGAACCTCGGCTGCGGCATTGCGGCCAGGCGCACCCATGACCCCCCCGCCGGGATGGGTCGAGGAGCCGCAGATCCACAGGTCACGGATGGGGCTGCGGTACTGGGCATAGCCGGGCACCGGGCGGTTGAAGAGCAACTGGTCAAAGGTCAACTCGCCCTGAAAGATGTTGCCTTCGGTCAACCCCACCTCGGCCTCAAGTTCACGCGGTGTGCGAACTTCAACGTGCAAGACCTTGTTTTTGAAGCCGGGTGAGTATTTCTCGATCTGGTCCAGACAGGTCGCACCGAAGGCGTCGCGGTCGGCGTCCGACCACTCGCGGTCTTCGATTTTCGGTGGGGCGTATTGTACGAAGCAGGACATGAAATGCTTGCCGGGGGGCGTCATGGTCGGGTCGATCATGGTGGGGATCATCACGTCCTGAAACGGATCGCGGCTGAAATGGCCGGATTTCCAGTCGTCATAGGCGTGCTCCATCCGCTCGATACTGTCGGTGAAATGGAGATCGCCCTTGAGGTTCGGAGCGCCTTTGGGCAGGGCGGGAAACTCGGGTGCGCTGTCCAGCGCGATGTTCAGTTTGCCCGAGGAGCCGCGGATCTTGAAGGCCTTGACGCGGGCCACGAAGTCACCGGGCAGGTCCGATTCCTGAACATGCTTCAGGAAGGTGCGCTTGACATCCATGTTGGAAATCACGCGTTTGCCGCGGATCTCATCGCCATTGGCAAGGGCCACACCTATGGCGCGGCCGGATTTGACGAGGATACGCTCCACCCCCGAGCCGGCACGGATCTCGCCCCCTGACGCGGCCAACGACCTGGACAGCGCCTGCGTGATCGACCCCATCCCGCCGCGCGCAAAGCCCCACGCCCCGACATTGCCGTCCACATCGCCCATGTAGTGGTGCAAGAGGACATAGGCCGAGCCGGGCGACATCGGGCCAAGGGCCGTGCCGATGATGGCCGACACGGCGAGGTAGGCCTTGATCACCTTGTTCTCGAAATACTCGTCCAGAAAGTCCGAGATCGACATGGTCCAGAACCGCACGGTTTCGGCCATCTGGCGTTCGGACATCTCACCCATCTTGCGGCCCAGCCACAAAAGCTCGGTCAGATCGCGGGGTTTGAAGGACGAGGGGTCGGGCGGGGTTCGCATCAGCATCGGGCGGATGAAGCGGCAAAAACGCAGGATGTCTCGGGAATAGCGGTCGTAAGCCTCGGCATCCTTGGGCGAATGCCGGGCAAACTCGCGGCGGTTGGCGTCGTGGTCGCGGAACATGCCAAGATAGCCGCCGTCCTCGGTGAACACGGCGCCGCCCTCATAGGGCAGGATCTGCAGGCCGTGACGCGGCAGTTCAAGGTCGCGCATGATCTCGGGTCGAAACAGCGAGGACACATAGGAGCAATTGGAATAGGTGAAGCCGGGGAACAATTCGCGGCTGACGGCGGCGCCGCCGATCCAGTCGTTCTTTTCGACCACGCAGACCCTCATGCCGGCACGGGCAAGGTAGCAGGCCGTCACCAGCCCGTTATGCCCCGCGCCGATGATGACGGCGTCATAGGTCATGCCAATTGTTCCAGCGTCAGGTCCACGGCGGTTTCAACGGCCTTGAGCGTGTCGGTCAGGCAGGTCGGGTCCAGCCCGTGCGCCTCGCACATGAACCACGGCTCGCGGCTGTCGGGTTCCACGATGATGCCAAGATCGTGGAGATGGTAAGCCATGGTGTCATAGAAGGTGTAGTCGCTGGTCTTCCAGTCGCGGTAATTGTCAGGGGGATTTTCGGCGAAGAACAGGCCGAACATCGACGGATGCCCGGTATAGGAATGGACCACGCCGCGGGCGTTCAGGATGGCGGAGATGCCCGACATCAGGTTGCGGCCGTGGGTCGCCAGCGTTTCAAGGGCAGGGGTTTCGTCGAGGATGCGCAGGCATTCCTCGGCCGCAGCAAGGCTGACGGAATGGGCGGTATAGGTGCCGCCATGCGACGCCCCGCCATAGCGGAAGGTCCGCATCACATCCTCACGCCCCGCGACCAGCGAAATCGGATAGCCGTTGGCCACGGCCTTGGCAAAGGTGGTGATGTCGGGCTTGACGCCCATGATGCCCTGTATCCCGCCCTTGCCGACGCGGAAGCCGGTCTTGACCTCGTCGATGATCAGCAGAACCCCGTAGTGGTCGCAAAGTTTGCGGGCAAGCTGGACATATTCAACCCGGGCCATGATGCCGCAACAATTGCCCTGAATGGGTTCGATCAGCATGGCGGCCAACTGGTCGCCGCAGCGTTTGAACGTGTCTTCCAGCCGCTGCATGTCATTCATCGGCACCAGATGGGCGAGGTGTTTGACGGTGTTCGGGATGCCCTTGCCATAGGGCACGACCTCGGGGTCGGTGTTGGAGCGGTGATCCCAGTCCTCAAGGTTCGCCATCCACATCGCGGCGTCGAAAAGGCCGTGATAGCCGCCCTCGACCAAGAGATAGCTTTCGCGGCCGGTAAAAGCGCGAGCAAGGCGCAAGGCGGCCATGACGGCCTCGGTGCCCGAGTTGGAAAAGCGGACAAGCTCGGCGGCCGGGACCATCGATGCGATGCGGTCGGCCACGACCAGTTCCCTTTCGGTGGACAGCGCAAAGACGCCGCCCACCTCCATCCCCCGGCGGGCAGCGGCGTCCACCCGGTCGTCGGCATAGCCCAGAATGGCCGGGCCATAGCCCAGCCGGTAATCGACGTAAGCGTTGCCGTCGATGTCCCACATCCGCCCACCCTTGCCATGGTGGACATAGATCGTGCGGTCATCGCCCCAGTAGCGGAAGGTTGACGACACCCCCAGAGGCAGGCGCTGAACCGCGCGCTGAAACTGCGCATTTGACTTGGCAAGCTTGCGGGACGGCAAATCCATCATCCGGACACCTATCTGACGCCATGGTTCAGGCTCACAAGATTCTGACTGGGTTGTCAATCAAAATTCCGCGCGGTGGAGGATCGTGGCGTTTTCCCCTATTTATGTTTGCCGGGATTCGATTAAACGGGAGTGCAGGATCAGGGGACTGATGATGGACGCAAACGAGGACAAACCGGCCGCTCCGCCGCGCAAGATGAGCCGCGAGACCCGCCGTCAACAACTGATCGAGTCGACCATCGAGACGCTGGCCATTCGCGGCTATGCCAGCACGACCTTGACGGAAGTGGCCCGCACGGCCGGTCTGTCCCACGGGTTGGTGAATTTCCATTTCGAATCCAAGGACAAGCTGCTGGCCGAAACGCTCCACTATCTGGCCGAGGAATACCGCCTGAACTGGCTGCATTACCTTGAGCAGGCCGGCCCCACCCCCGCAGCCCAACTGGACGCCTTGCTGCGCGCCGATCTGGATCCCAAGATCTGCGCGCCGTCGCGTTTGTCGGCGTGGCTGGCCTTTTGGGGCGAGGCGCAGGGGCGACCGCTTTATCAGGAACGCGCCAGTGCGAACGACGAATATTACATCTCGCGGCTGGAAGATATCTGCGCCCGGCTGATGGCAGAGGGTGGCTATCAGGGCGACCTGCGCCGCATCGCGCGCGTGCTGCGGATCACGACCGAGGGGGTGTGGCTGGACATGATGACCATGACCAGACCCTATGACATCAAGGAAAGTCAGGCGACGATCTTTACCAGTGCGGCGGCATTCTTTCCGCGGCATTTCGGGCCCGATGGATTGCTTGCAAAGCGTTGACTTGGGCGCTGGCCCCTGTCCATCATGACGGGGGGAGGGCGCGGTCATGACACCATTGGAGCGGGCGATGGCGCTGCCGTGCTGGTCCGGCAAGGTCGTGGCCGAGCCTTTGGGCGGCGGCATCACCAATCTGAACTTTGTGGTGCGGGATGGCGCGGGCAAGGCGGTGGTGCGGATCGGGGATGACATTCCGCTGCATCAGATCCTGCGCCCAAGCGAGCTTGCCGCCAGCCGGGCGGCGGAACTTGCCGGGGTGTCGCCTGCGGTCCTGTATCACGAGCCGGGGGCGCTGGTGATCGCCTTTGTCGAAGGGCGCACGCTGTCGGCTGCGGATTTTCAGGATGAGGGCTTGCGCGCGCAGGCAGTCGATCTGGTGGCACGGGCGCACCGGATGATCCCGCAGTTTCTGCGCGGCCCGGCGCAGATGTTCTGGGTTTTTCACGTCGTCCGTGACTACGCGGCCACCCTGCGCGACGACAAGAGCGGCCATTGCCACCTTTTGCCGGGTTTGCTGTCGCAGGCGGCCACTCTTGAGGCCGCCATTGGCCCCATTGATCTGGTCTTTGGCCACAACGACCTGTTGTCGGCCAATTTCATCCATGACGGCAACCGAATGTGGCTGATCGACTGGGACTATGCCGGCTTCAACTCTCCGCTTTTCGATCTGGGCGGGTTCGCGGCGAACAACGCTCTTTCACCGGTTCAGGAGCGCGCGGTTCTGACCCGCTATTTCGGTCACCAGCCGGACGCGCGGCTGTGGCGGGCCTATCTTGCGATGAAAGCCGCCGCAGCCCTGCGCGAAACCCTGTGGTCGATGGTGTCCGAGCGCCATTCGACCCTCGACTTTGACTATGCTGCCTATACCCGGACCAACCTTGCGACCTATCGTGCGTCCTTTGACACCTTCCAGAATAGCTGAGGCACCAATGTCCGACCTTCCCACCACCGCCCGCGCCGTCATCATCGGCGGTGGCATCATCGGCTGCTCGACGGCCTATCACATGGGCAAGCTCGGCTGGACCGACACCGTGCTGCTCGAGCGCAAGAAGCTGACCTCGGGCACCACGTTTCACGCGGCGGGGCTGGTGGGGCAGCTCAGAACCTCGGCGAACATCACGCAACTGCTGGGTTATTCGGTCGATCTTTACAAACGGCTGGAGGGCGAGACGGGTCTGCAGACCGGGTGGAAGATGAACGGCGGGCTGCGTCTGGCCTGCAACGCGCAGCGCTGGATCGAGGTCAAGCGGCAGGCGACAACGGCGCACAGCTTTGGCTTGGAGATGCATCTTCTGACCCCGCAGGAGGCGCAGGACTTGTGGCCGCTGATGACCATCGACGATCTGGTGGGAGCGGCTTTTCTGCCGACCGATGGTCAGGCCAACCCGTCGGACATCACGATGAGCCTTGCCAAAGGCGCGCGGATGTCGGGCGTGAAGATATTCGAGGACACGCCCGTCACCCGCATCCTTGTTGAAAACGGCCGCATCCGGGGGGTCGAGACGCCCTCGGGCACCATCGAATGCGAGAAGGTAATCTGCTGTGCCGGGCAATGGACCCGCACCCTCGCCGCCACGGTCGGGGTCAATGTGCCGCTCGTCTCGGTCGAGCATCAATACATGATCACCGAAAAGATCCCCGGCGTGACCCCCGACCTACCCACGCTGAGAGACCCGGACCGGCTGACCTACTGGAAGGAAGATGTCGGCGGGCTGGTCTGGGGCGGCTATGAGCCGAACCCCAAGCCGTGGGCAGTGGGCGGGATACCGGAGGGGTTCCACTTTGACCTTCTGACCTCGGACTATGACCACTATTCCCAGTTCATGGAAAACGCGATTGCCCGCGTGCCCGCGCTGGAACATGCTGGGGTCAAGCAACTGCTGAACGGGCCGGAAAGCTTTACCCCGGACGGCAACTTCATTCTGGGCGAGGCGCCGGAACTCAGGAATTTCTACGTGGGGGCCGGGTTCAACGCCTTTGGCATCGCCTCGGCGGGTGGGGCGGGGATGGCACTGGCCGAATGGGCGGCCAAGGGCGAGGCGCCGTATGATCTTTGGCCCGTCGACATCCGCCGCTTTGGCTCGGTCCACCGTTCGGTCGATTGGGTGCGGGCGCGGACGATGGAGGCCTATGGCAAGCATTACACCATCGCCTACCCATCGGAAGAGATGACAAGCGCCCGCCCGACCCGCCGCTCGCCCCTTTACGGCAACCTCAAGGCCGCCGGGGCGTGTTTTGGCGAAAAGCTGGGATGGGAGCGGCCGAATTGGTTTGCGGGTCCGGGGGAGGAGCCGGTCGACCGCTATTCCTATCTGCGCCCCGGCTGGTGGGAGGCCGTGGCGCGCGAACACCGCGCCGCACGGGAGGGGGCGGTGGTGATCGACCAGACCTCGTTCGCCAAGTTCCGCCTG
>JANMCI010000572.1:0-5910 GCA_031361245.1 Rhodobacterales bacterium | reverse complement strand
TCCCCTGGACTTATCACGGCATCGGCGAATTGCGCGGCCTGCCGACCGACAGCGAACCACCCGCTCATTTCAAGTTGCACTGGGCCCGCGTGGTCGAGCCGAACCTCCTGATGAAGGAAAAGGGCCACGTTTTTCTGTGGATCGAGGAGCTGGACGACCAGAACTCCACCAGATGGGTGGCCCACAGAATCGACATGCCCCGCGTCGCCACGATGTTGCGCAGATTGCGTACCAGCGCCAGCCGTGCCGTGGCATCCAGACCCGCCGACGGCTCGTCCAAAAGCAGAAGGCGGGGCTGCGACAACAGCGCCCGCGCGATCTCGACCCTTCGCTGGTTGTCGCCAGACAGCTTGCGCACCTGACGGTCCATCAGGTCGCCGATGTCCATCAGCACCGCCACTTCCTCGATCCGCTGTTTCAGCGTCCGCCCGAAATAGCCAAACATCCCGCCGTGAAACTTCAGGTTCGCCTTGACCTAGACATCCAGATCCAGCGACCGCGACTGAAAGACCACGGCAAGCTGAGACAGGATCAGGCTTGGGTCATCGCGGTAGGATTTGCCGAAGAGTTCGACCTTTCCGGTGTCGGCGGCGAACAGACCCGAGCAGATCTGGAACAGCGTCGATTTCCCGGCCCCGTTCGGACCCAGCAGCCCGACCAGTTCCCCGGTGCCGATCCGCAGATCGACCCCGCGCAGCGCCTCAAGGGCGCCGCAGGATTTGGTCACCCCATCGATCACAAGCAGATCAGAAGGGCCCTCCATCGGCATGTCGGGCATCACGGTTCCTCCGTTTCGGCGGCCACAATAGCCTCCACCGCATGGGCAATCTCGGCGGGGTCCCGCTTCGCACCCGGTGTCAGTCGGAAATCGGCCTTGATCCGGGCCGGTCTGCCACCAACGATCACCACCCGGTCCGCCAGTTGCGCCGCATCCTCGGGGTCATGCGACAGCACGATCACCGTCGGGTGTTCGGTGTCAAAAATGGTGCGAAACAGCCGCCGCAGATCCTGCACGACGACCCGGTCCAGCGAGACGAAGGTTTCGTCCAGCAACAACAGCCCCGACCCGGCCGCGATGGCCCGGGCCAGTCCCAGCCGCCGCTGCATCCCGCCTGACAATTGTCGGGGATAGGATGTGCTCAACCCCCCCCAGCCCGACCCTGCGCAACAGGGCGGCAATCTCATCCTGTCCGATGTCCGGCCTGACCGCCCGGATGTTGCCCGCCGCATCAAGCCAGGGCAACGGGCGCGCGTCCTGAAACACGAATCCCGGGGGCGGGGCCAGATCGGCCGGAAGATCGCCCACCCTGATCTGGCCTTCATAGCCCCGCTCCAGCCCGCCGATCATCCGCAGAAGGGTCGTCTTGCCGACGCCGGACGGCCCGATCAGCGCGACCACCTCGCCGGGCGCGACCTTCAGCGACAGAGGGCCGAACACGGCAACCGGAGCGGACGGAAACTGCATGCGGGTCAGCTCAAGGCTCACGGCTGGTCCTGTCTCCACCTGACCACCCTCCTTTCAACCGGGCGCAGCACCCCATGTTCGAACAGCATCACCATGGCGATAAAAACCGTGGTGTAGGACAGGATGCCTTCCATGTCGAAATACTGGAAAAAGATGCCGATTCTGAACCCGACACCGCCGTCCGAGCCCAGAACTTCGAACACCAGCACCATCTTCCAGATCAGCGCCATGCCCGTCCGCACCGCCGCCATGACAAAGGGCATCAGTTGCGGCAACCAGATCAGGCGCAGCCGCCGCTGCAACGGCATCCGGAAGGCCAGGCCAAGCTCGTCATGTTCGGGCAGAAAGCTGCGCACCCCCTCGCGGATCGTTGTGATGACCAGGGGCGTCTTGTTGATGACCACGGCCAGGATCAGCGCGAACTCGCTAAGTCCGATCCAGATATAGCAGATCACCGCGATGACGATGGCGGGCAGGTTCAGGCCCACAACCACCCAAGACCCGAACAGCTGGTCGGCCGCCCTGACCCGCCCCAGCACAAAACCCAGCACGCCACCGACCAGCATGGCGACCGTAAAGCCGATCAGCGCCCGCAGCAGCGTCTTGCCAAAGTCCTCGATCAGCCGTCCGTTCACCGCCAGATCGACGACCTGCCCCGCCACCTGCACCGGCGAGGGCAGAAACCGCGACGCGGCCACAAGGGCCGCAACCTGCCACAGCACCAGCAAGATCGGCAAGGACAGCCATTCCAGTTTCACTCCCATCCGACGCGAAGTGGGCGGCGCTCGATATGACTATTGGGTCGACGGTTATGAACAGAGGGGCATGAAGGGTGCCTTCATGGTGAATTGACATGCGCGCCCTGATCCTTGCCGCTGGGCGCTGCCCCCTTATTGGCCAAGGACACCGGCCTGATCTTCATCAGTCTGGAACGGGGCAACGAAGTCGTGGTGCTGAACCCCGACCTCACCGAACACAAGCGGATCGAAACCTCGCGCAGGCCGCGCGACATGCATTTCGATGCCGCGCATGAAAAGCTGTATGTGGCCTGCGGCGATGATGACGTCATCGACGTGATCGACGTCGCCACGCTGGATGTTGTGGACAGCATCCCGACCGGCCCCAGCCCCGAAGTCTTTGTCTTTTCCCCTGATGAGAAGCTGATCTTCGTCTCGAACGAGGAAGACTCGACGATGGAGATCATCGACATCGCGGCCAAGATCGTGACCGCGCGGGTGCCGACCGGGGCCGAACCCGAAGGCGTGATCAACTCGGTCGACGGCAAGACCGTGTTCGTCACCTCGGAAGTGGCCGACATGGTGCATGTCGTCGACATCGCCACGGCCCGTGTGACCAAGAACATCATCGTCGGCACCCGCCCGCGCCGCTTTGTCGTGACGCCGGACGGTGCGGAATTGTGGGTCACCGATGAATTGTCGTCCGAGGTTCACGTCATCGACCTTGCCACCCTTGAGGTAAGCGAGGTTCTGACCTTTCTGCCACCCGGCTTTCGGGCCGAGGATGTGACGCCCGTGGGCATGACCATCACAAAGGACGGCGCCCTGATCATCATCTCGCTGGGCCGCGCCAATCACATCGCCTTCGTCGATGCCAAAACCCGCGAAGTGCTGGCCTATACCCTTGTCGGCAGCCGCGCCTGGGATGTGGACCTGTCGCGGGATGAAAAGACCGCCTATGTGGCCAACGGCCTGTCAGTTGACATCACCATCGTCGATGTCGCCGACATGAAGGCCGTGCAATCCGTGCCCGTCGGCCGCACTCCGCATTCAATCCGGGTGGATGACTGACATGCGCACGCTTCTGGTCCTTGCTTTCGCCATCATCGCCGGGACCGCTGGGGCCAAAGACCTGCGGATCGGCCATCTCTCGCCGATCGACGATCCGCGGTATCTGCAGGATTGGGGCTATGCCCGGCTGATCGTGCCACCGCCGATCCGCACGGTCGACGGCGCCAGAATGGCGATCACCGACCTTGCCTTCGTGGCCGAGGCCGTCAACCTGAACCCCGTCCTCTACGCGCGGGAAAGCGGGCCCGACGGGCTGGCAGCCTCGTTGCAGGCCATGGTCGCCGACGGGGCCGAGGCCGTGGTGCTGGACCTGCCGGCTCCGATGGTCGATGTCGTCGCCAAAGCGGCCGAGGGGCTGCGTGTCACCCTGATCAACGCCACCGCCCCCGAGGACAGCCTGCGCTCGGCCTGCTATCCCACCATGCTGCACACGGGTCCGTCGCTGCGGATGACGATGGACAGATACGTGCAGTACCAGCGGGCGATGAACTGGCTGAAAGTGCTGGTTCTGGTCGGAGAGGATCCCTCTGACCAGGGCCTGGCCGATGCCTTTGTCAACTCGGCAGAGCGTCTGCGGCTGGAGATCGTGGGCACCCGCCCCTTCACCCTGGCCGCCAACCCCGGGGCGCGCGGAGGCAACAATGTCAAGCTGCTGACCGCCGATGTCGATTATGACGTGGTGTTCGTGGCCGATACGCGCGGCGAGTTCGGCCGCTACATCCCCTATTCCACCCAGTTGCCCCGGCCCGTCATCGGGTCGGTCGGGCTGACTGCCTTCGCCTGGCACTGGGCGATGGAACGCGATGGTGCGACGCAAGTCAGTTCCCGCTTTGACAAGATGACAAAGGGGCGCAAGATGTCCTCGGCCGACTGGGCGGTCTGGGTGGCGGTGAAATCGGTGATAACGGCGTATACCAAGGTACCAAAGCCGGATCAGGCCAAGGTCTTCGACTATCTCAAGTCCCCCAAGCTGCGGCTGGACGGGTCCAAGGGTGTGACCCTGAACTTCCGGGCCTGGGACGGGCAGTTGCGCATGCCGATGCTGCTGGCCACCTCTGACGCCGTAATCGCCATCGCCCCGATCGAGGGGTATCTGCATCCCGTGACGACCATGGACACCTTGGGTACCGATCAGGCGGAATTTGTGTGCGACTGACGCCGTTTCAATTGCTGCTCGGCCTGTGGGTGATCATCGCGCGCGAGATCACCAAATTCGCCCGTCAGCGCGAACGGCTGTTTTCCTCGATGGTCCGGCCGCTTTTGTGGCTGATCGTCTTTGCCAGCGGCCTGCATGATTTGCTCGGCGTGTCGATCATCGCGCCCTACCGCACCTAAACGCCCTATCAGGAATACATCCTGCCCGGCCTGATCGGCATGATCGTCCTTTTCCATGCGCGTGATGCTGGTCACGCCGCTGCCCCGTCCGTTCCTGCTGTTCGCCAAGATCCTGGCCGCCACGGTTCTGGCCCTGCTGCAAGCGGCGATCTTCCTCGCCATCGCCGCCGTGTTCGGCATCTTCCTGCCGCTGCCAACGCTGATCCTGATCGTGCCTGCCGTGATCCTCGCCGGGTTTATGCTGGGCTCGATCGGCCTTGTCGTGTCGGTCTACACCCGCCAGATCGAGAATTTTGCCGGCATGATGAACTTTGTGATCTTCCCGATGTTCTTTCTGTCCTCGGCGCTTTACCCGCTGTGGAAACTGCGCGAGGCCGGGGTGCAGGTGATCGTTGTCATCGCCAACTGGAACCCCTTCACCCATGCGGTCGAGCTGGTCCGCTTTGCCGCCTATGGCCAGTTCATCCTGACCTCGTTCCTCGTCGTATCCGGCACCGGCATCGTGGCCTTTGCCCTTGCCGTGCGCGGATACAACCCGCTGATCGCCGCCTTCGGGCAAGTCAAGCGCGACTGACCACGCGGCTCCGGCTTCTGGCACGCAAATGCGTCAGTGCCACCATCAGCATCGTCAGGATCGCGCCGATGAAGGCCAGAACCAGCACCCCGCCGATCACCCAGCGGGCCAACGGCATCGCCTGCAGATCCGCCCCCTGCCACGTCGCGCCCAGTCCATAGAGCCAGACCCGCCCCTTGGTGCCCATGGCATCGCCCAAAAGGACCTGCTTGCCAATGCCCGCACCGGCCTGCGCCGCGGCCTCGCCCAGCCAGACCAGCAGCACCCGTACCTCGCCCGCCGTCATGTCGCCAAGGTTCAGCGCGGTCAGCCCGGTCGAGGTCGTCTCGATCTGTGCCGTGCCGGTCTCGGCCTCGACCAGCACCGCGCCGGGCAGGGTCAGCGCGACATCCGGCCGCGCGTCGCCAGCGTTCTTCACCACAACCCGCGCCTACATGCGGAATGCCCCCACCGACAACACGTTCGCCAAAGGCTGGATTTTCGCGATCATGTCGCGTACCACGACCGAATTCACCAGACGCGGAATGGCAATCTCGACCAGCTTCTTCTGCCCTTCCTCGCCCAGCGCCAGCCGCAGCGCAATGTCATCCGTGCCGCGAGTGGTCAACTCGGCCACCAGAAAATCCGCCACGACCTGCGGTTCCAGCCCGAACCCCTGCGGCAGCGGATAATCCGACAGATGCACCTCGGCGGTCAGGTCAGGCGACACCAGCGACCGCAGCGTGCCT
>JANMCI010000566.1:0-4510 GCA_031361245.1 Rhodobacterales bacterium | reverse complement strand
GGGCGGCCGCAGCACAGGCCAGCGGGCGGCTGGGCCGCGAAATTACACCCGTCGCGATCCCCCAGCGCCGGGGCGAAGGCGTGGTCGTCGACAAAGACGAACACCCCCGCGCCACGTCGATGGACGCCCTGTCTGGTCTGCCTACGCCTTTTCGCGCCGGTGGCACGGTGACGGCCGGCAACGCCAGCGGCATCAATGACGGCGCAGCCGCACTGATCCTCGCCAGCGTCGCGGCTGCGCGCAAACACGGGCTGACGCCAATAGCCCGCGTTCTGGGCGGTGCCACCGCCGGCGTCGCCCCCCGCATCATGGGCATCGGCCCGGCACCGGCGTCCCGGAAACTGCTGGCCCGCCTTGGCCTGACGCAAGCCGATTTCGACGTGATCGAGCTGAACGAAGCCTTTGCGTCGCAAGTCCTTGCCACCCTGCGCGATCTGGGGATCGCCGATGACGACGTCCGCCTGAACCGCAACGGCGGGGCGATTGCGCTGGGCCATCCGCTTGGCATGTCGGGGGCGCGGATCACCGGTACGGCGGCGCTTGAACTGATGTTGACCGGGGGGCGGCGGTCCTTGTCGGCCATGTGCATCGGTGTCGGTCAGGGCATCGCCATCGCGCTGGAGCGTGTCTAGCGCGTGCCGCCTTCACGTCGAAAGGAATGTGAGCAGCTCTGACCGCGACGATCGGCTTTTGCGCAATTCTGACATCGGCATCAAAGCACTTCCTACGCACGGCGGCTGTCCGGATTGCCGTGATGATCAGCGCCGAAACATCGCCGTATTGCCCCCGCAAAGCCTCGACCAGCTCGATGCCATCCATCCCGTCGCCAAGTTGGCAATCGATCAGGAACTTGTCGGGAACGATGCCGATTTCATCCAGCACGGCCAAGGCGTTTTCCGCGGTCTCGACATCGACAACGTTGATTTCCCTCGGAGGTAGAAGCCTTTCCGCCGACCCGGTGGAATTCGCGGAAGATGTTCTTCTGTTCCGAAGCGGCAATCCCCGAGCCGGTGTCGATGTCATCGACCCGGACCCCGCCCGGCACACGCCGTGCCCCGACAAGGATGCGGCCATGGGTTGTGTAGAGGATGGCATTGCCGATCAGGTTTTGCAGGATGCGCCGCAGACAGGTCATATCACTTTCGACGATGGTCGAGCTGGAAACGATGTCCAGCCGAATGCCCTTGGCCGTGGCCAAGGGGGCGAATTCGTCGCGAAACTGGGTCAGGATCTTGCCGAGATAAACCGACACGACATCGACAGCCGCCTTGCCCGATTCCAGTTTGGAAATGTCCAAAAGCGCGTCCAGAATGCTTTCGACGCTCGTCAGGGCGTTTTGAGCCTTTTCCAGCGTCATCCGGTCCTTGTCGGCTAGCACCTCGTCAGAGATCGAAGCCATGAACAATCTTGCGGCCGACAGCGGCTGCAACAGATCATGGCTTGCGGCCGCGACAAACCCCGTCACCGGAAGGCCCTTCCATGTCTGCAAGAAACAAAGGGAGGGACGCATGAATCTGATTGACGCGTTGTGCTTGGAGATGCGGGTGCCGTCGTCAAGGCGGCGGGCATCACGCTGGTCTCCATGATCCTCGGCAATGTCTTCGGCTATGTCTCTGAAAAGGGTGCCGGGATGCTGGCCGCAAAGTCCTGACGCGGGATAGCAACAGCATCTGCAAGAGCACGCTTCGGCCCGCTCTTTGCATTTCGGACGGTTCGACTGCGTGTCTGCGACAGAGGTCTAATAGCGGGTCCGGGATCACAGGCCTAGACTTGAGTGGACAGACAGCTAGACTGCACCGCACAGACCGGGAGAATCTCAAGAAATGCAACTTGCCGACAGCCGCATCATCGCGGCCAGTCCCGATCGGGTCTGGGCCGCCATTTTTGATCCAGAGGTGCTGCGCGCCTGCATTCCGGGTTGCCAGTCCATGACCGGCTCCCCCGAGGCGGGCTATGAAGCCGTCGTGGTGCAGAAGGTTGGCCCGGTCTCGGCCCGGTTCACCGGACTGGTGTCGCTGTCCGATGTCGTGCAGGGCAAAGCCGTGACCATTTCCGGCGAAGGCAAGGGCGGGCCTGCGGGCTATGCCAAGGGCGGGGCCAAGGTGACTATGAAACCCGACGGACAGGGCACATTGCTGACCTATGAGGTCGATGCCTCGGTCGGCGGCAAGATCGCGCAACTGGGCAGCCGGATCATCGACGGTCTGGCCAAGAAGATGGCCGATCAGTTCTTTGAGAAATTCGCAGCCGTGGTTGAAGGGCCGAAAGAGCCTGAACCGGCCGTTGCTGACAGCATCGATGCGGAAGTACCGAAAAAAGGTTGGTTGAAACGCCTGTTTGGCTGACCCTGACCTTAATCCACAAGATATTCTGGGAGGAGCGACGATGACGAGAGTTACGATGGTGGTGAACGGCATGACCGTTTCGGCGGAGACGGAGGGCCGGACGTTGTTGTCGGCCTTTTTGCGGGAGGGTCTGGCTCTGACGGGCACGCATGTGGGGTGTGACACGTCGCAATGCGGGGCCTGTGTGGTGCATGTGGACGGGATTGCGGTCAAGAGCTGCTCGGTTTTCGCGGCGGATGTCGCGGGGGCGAAGATCACCACGATCGAGGGCATGGCCAATGCGGACGGCTCTCTGGGCGTGATCCAGCAAGCATTTCAGGATCACCACGGGCTGCAATGCGGGTTCTGCACGCCGGGCATGGTGATGACGACGGCGGCGCTTCTCAAGGACAATCCCAAGCCGACCGAGGCCGAGGTGCGTCACGGGCTGGAGGGCAACATCTGCCGCTGCACCGGCTATCACAACATCGTCAAGGCCGTGCTGGCGGCGTCCGGGCAGGACGCCAACGCCATGGCAGCGGAATAGGGGGGACACGATGCCGAAGGATCATGGAATAGGCGCCAGCGTAAAGCGGCGAGAGGACATCCGGTTTCTGACCGGAACCGGGAATTACACCGATGACATCACCATTCACGGACAGGCCTATGCGGTCTTTGTCCGCTCGAACGTGGCCCATGGCCAGATCGTGTCGGTGGGTGCCGAGGCGGCCACGGGCATGCCGGGCGTGCTGGCGGTGTTCACCGGCGAGGACTTCAAGGATGTGGGCGGCAACCCGGCGGGCTGGCTGATCAAGTCGCGCAACGGCGAGCCGATGCGCGAGCCCAAGCGCCCGGTGCTGGCCCATGGCAAGGTGCGCCATGTCGGCGACGCCTATGCCGCCGTGATCGCCCAAAGCTACAACGAGGCCAAGGATGCCGCACAGGCGATCTCTGACGCCTCGGTGATCAAGGAGTTGCCGGCGATTGTCGGCATGGCCGCCGCACTGGCCGACAAGACCAACCGCGTCCATGACGAGTTGCCCGACAACGAATGTTTTGACTGGGGCTGGATCGAGGACAACCGGGCAAAGGTCGATGCGGCGATCAAGGCCGCCCCGCATGTCACCACGCTGGAACTGGTCAACAACCGTCTGGTGCCGAACGCGATGGAGCCGCGCGCCTCAATCGGCGAGTATTTCCCCGGCACGGGCGATTACAAGCTGACGACAACCTCGCAGAACCCGCATCTGACGCGCCTGCTGATCGCAGCATTTGTCCTTGGCATCCCCGAGAACAAGCTGACCGTGGTGGCGCCGGATGTCGGCGGCGGGTTTGGGTCGAAGATCTATCACTACGGTGAAGAAGCGCTGGTTCTGGCCGCCGCCAAGAAGCTCAAGCGCGCGGTCAAATGGACGGCGGAACGGTCGGAAAGCTTTCTGTCCGACGCCCATGGCCGCGACCACGTGACCAAGATCGAACTGGCCTGCGATCTGGAGGGTAATTTCATCGCCTTCAGGACCGAGACGATGGCCAATGTCGGCGCTTATCTGTCGAACTTTGCCACCGTCACGCCGACCTTCCTGCACGGCACGCTGATGGCGGGCCCCTACAAGGTGCCCAATGTCTATGTGAACGTGAAGACGGTCTTCACCAACACCGCCCCGGTCGATGCCTACCGCGGCGCCGGCCGCCCCGAGGCGACCTATTCGCTGGAGCGGGTGGTGGACAAGATGTGCCGCGAGCTGGGGCTAGACCCGTTCGAGGTGCGGCGCAAGAACTTCGTCACCGCCGACATGTTCCCTTACACCACGCCGGTGGCGCTGGCCTATGACACCGGCAACTATCACGCCACGCTGGACAAGGCGATGCAACTGGGCGACGTGGCGGGGTTCGAGGCACGGCGCGCGGCATCGGCCAAGAAGGGCAAGTTGCGCGGCATGGGTCTGTCGACCTGGATCGAGGCTTGCGGGATTGCGCCCTCCAACCTCGTCGGCATTCTGGGGGCGCGCATCGGCCTTTATGATGCGGCCACGGTGCGGGTGAACGCGACCGGCAACGTGTCGGTCATGGTCGGGGCCCACAGCCACGGCCAAAGCCACGAGACGGTGTTTGCCCAGATCGTCGGCCAGATGTTCGGCATTCCGGAAGGCTCGGTCGAGATTGTCCACGGCGACACCTCGAAGATC
>JANMCI010000211.1:0-2246 GCA_031361245.1 Rhodobacterales bacterium | reverse complement strand
CCTTTGGCCCAGAATGCGGCTGGCCAGTCCGTCAAGGCCGGGGATCTGGCTGGCGCCCCCCGTCAGCACGATCTGCTGGCTTGGCAGGTGGTCAAATCCTGCGCCGTCTAGGCGGACGCGGACATCCTCCAGAATCTCTTCAATCCGCGGGCGGATGATGCCGATGAGCTCGGTCCGGCTGATCTGACGGCGGTCCTTGTCCCAATCACCGCTATCGCCCCCGATCTCGATCATCTCGCGGTCGTCCATCCCGGTCGCGTGAACGCCGCCATGTTTGGTCTTGATGCGCTCGGCCACGGCCAGTGGCACCTGCAGGCCCTTGGCGATATCCGAGGTGACGTGATCACCGCCAAGCCGCACAGAATCGGCATAGATCATGTGCTTTTTCATGAAGATCGAAATGCCGGTCGAACCGCCGCCCATGTCGATGCAGGCGGCGCCCAGTTCCTGCTCATCCTCCACCAGCGACGCGATGCCCGAAACATAGGCCGACGAGGCGATGCCCGCGAGGTCGAGATCGCAGCGCTTGATGCAATAAAGCAGGTTCTGCACGACCGAAGCCTCGACACTGAGCAGATGCAGATCACAGGCCAGACGGTTGCCGATCTGGTTGCGGGGATCGGCAAGGCCAGTGCGATGATCAAGGGCAAAGTTGACGGGTTGGGCGTGAACCACTTCGCGCCCCTCGCCGATGTCGGGCACGTCGCAGGCGGCCAGCACGCGGGCCACGTCCTGCTCGGTCACAACCGAGTCCTGCAATTCGATGTCGCCGGCCAGACCATAGCTGCGCGGCTCGGCCCCCGAGAAACAGGCAATGACGTGGTCGACGCGGACGTTGGCCATCTTCTGGGCGGCCTGAACGGCCGTGCGGATCGCGCGTTCGGTCTCGTTCATCACGGCGATCTCGCCAAAGCGCACCCCGCGCGATTTGGTCGTCGCAGCCCCGATCACCCGGAAATTCGACTGCCCCGCCATGGAGCCGACGCCGTCACTGTCGCGCGTTTCCTCCAACCCGTCAAAGCGCAGGATCAGGCAGGCAATCTTTGAAGTGCCCACGTCCAGAATGGCGATCACTCCGCGTTGCAGGGCGGTGCGACGCATGTTCCGCATGGCACGTTGGGACTGGTAAAGGTCGGTCATGTCTTTGACTCCGTTGGGATGATGCCCTGGGCGCGTCGCAGTTCTTCCAAAGCGAAAGGCGCCAGGCGCAGCACTGGTCGGTGTTCGTTGCGCAAATCGATTGAGGTCAGGTCGCGGGCGAGAATGTCTTCGGCCTGATTGAGGGCGATCAGGGCCTCAAGGGCCCCGACCGGGTTGTTGGCGGGCAATTGCACGGTTTGGTCGCGGTCAAGGATCAGGTTCCAGCGCCGCTCGCTGATGCGGACAAGACCGCGAAACCGTGGCGCCAGCGGGCCGGCTGCTTTCAGGATCGCGGCGGCTTCGCCAACCGCCTGATCGGCACCCGCCCCTGCCACCAGCGGCAAGTCGGCCCGGTCGGCACGGTCGGCCAAACCGGCAATCCGGTGACCGGTGGCGTCGATCATCATCAGCCCGGAGTCCGACCGCCAGACGAAGGCGGGTTGGCGCTCGGTAATGGTGATCTGCAAAACCCCTCCAGCTCCCACTTTGACGAGGGCACTGGCCACCGCATCAAGGCTTTCCGCCTTGGACTGCAGGTCATCAAGGTCAAGATCAAAGCGCGAGATCGGCAGACGCTGTGCCACCTTGGCCCGAACCGCATCGGTCAGCGCCGGCGAGGCGCTGTCGATGGCGAGAAACCCCACCATGAATTCGGGTCGCTGCTCGACACTGGTCTTGATGTCGGCATAGCTTTGAGCGAAAGCCGCGCGGCGGTCGGCGTCCGACAGGTATATTCCGGCGACAAGAACCACAACGAATGCCGGCAGCCCAACCCGCATGGTCACGCGGAAAAGCGGCGTCAACCACAGGCGCTGCATCCGGTAGGCCCAGCGGCTGGGGGCTGGATCGCGGCGCATCGGCAGGGCGCGGCCTAGCGATTGCATGAGGCGTCCTCCACGATCCAGGCGCAAAGCTCGGGGAACGAGATGCCGCAATGGGCCGCCTGTTCGGGCGCCAGAGAGGTCGGCGTCATGCCGGGCTGCGTGTTGGTTTCCAGCAAAATCAAGCCCTTGAGGCCACGCGCTTCGTCCCAGCGGAAATCGGTCCGGCTCAACCCGCGACATCCGAGGGCCCGGTGGGCGCGCAAGGCATAGTCAAGGCAGGCG
>JANMCI010000544.1:0-4462 GCA_031361245.1 Rhodobacterales bacterium | reverse complement strand
AGAAGATCGACGCCGATGGGCAACAGCGCCTCATGCACCAGAACGGCGCTGCCAGCGGCAAAGGCGGCCAATGGCGGGTGATAGGTGCAATCGCCGGAAAAGGTGACGCTGTGGGTGCCGTCAAAGCGCAGGGCAAAGCAGTCGGGCAGGGGTGGATGGGGCACGGGAAGGGCGGTGATGCGGGGACCGTCAGGTTGCACCACCCCTGCGCCATAGGTCACGACGCGGACGAGTTGCGGTAGCGGTATGCGCCCCTCATCCGCCACGCGGATGGCGATATCGACGGCCATGGAGGCGAGAAAGCCCTGCCAGACCCCGGCAATGCCATTGGGGCCATAGACCGTGACCGGGTGGCTGAGGCCGGTGCACCATGCGGTGTGGATCAGAGGGCCAAGTTCAAGGATGTGGTCGGAGTGCAGATGGGTGATGCAGATGGTGGACAGGGTTTTCAGATCGAACCCGGTCTGCACCAGCGCCTTGGTGACGCCCAGCCCGCAGTCGACGATGACGCTGTGGCCGTCCAACTGCAACAGGCTGGAACAGGGCATGGCCCCGCCCCGGCGCAGAGAAGGGCCGCCCTTGGTGCCGAGAAGGATGATGCGGGACGGGGTCATCGGGCGCGGGGGGCCGCCCGGGAAAGCAGCGTGCAAGAGGGGGTATGCAGGGGTGTGGAGGTGGCCGACGCGGGCGGGGAATTCGGCAGGGTCATGCCGGGGCCCTTACGTCGACAATGGAGCTAAACCCGCCCCATATCATGCGTTTGCCGTCCACTGGGACGGTTTCAAACAGGGCGATCATGCGGGGGTCCGCTTCCATTTTCTTCATCACCTCATCACGGTGGGCGCGGTCGCGGAAGGTCAGATAGGATACCACGACCGTCTCATCCGGGGTCAGTTGGACCGAGCGCGGGAAGGACGTCACGCTGCCAAAGGGCGTGTCAACGCCCGTCGCCTCCATTACCGACAGCGCCCCGAGGCTTAGCCAGATGTCGGCGGATTCGATGGCGACCCTGCGGTAGTCGTCCAGCCGGCTCGTCTCGACCGGCAGGATATAGCTTTCGACATAGGCCATGGCAGCGCGCTCCAAATTGTTCAGACGGCCAAGCTACTTGATGCCGGGCGTTCCGTCGAACTTCTTCTCAAGACTGTCCCAGCACTCAATATAGTCGTCCTGCAAGGGCGCCTCGCGGGCGGCAAAGGCGGTCAAGTGCTGCGGGAAGCGGGTTTCAAACATGAACTGCATGGTGTCGCGCTGCTTGACCGGCGCCAGCGCCTCGTTCGATGCGCCCTCGAACGCGTTCCGGTCCGGTCCGTGCGGCAGCATCATGTTGTGCAGGGACATGCCGCCGGGGATAAAGCCCTTGGGCTTGGCGTCATAGATGCCGTAAATGTTGCCCATCAGTTCGGACATGATGTTCTTGTGATACCACGGCGGGCGGAAGGTGTGTTCGGCCACCATCCAGCGGTCGCGGAACAGCACGAAGTCGATGTTCGCCGTCCCCTCGACGCCCGAAGGTGCGGTCAGCACCGTAAAGATCGACGGATCGGGGTGGTCGAACAGCACCGCACCAATCGGGCAATAGGTGTTCAGATCGTATTTGCAGGGCGCATAGTTGCCATGCCACGCCACCACGTCCAGCGGGCTGTGACCGATGCGGGTTTCGTGGAACTGGCCGCACCATTTGATGGTGACCTTGGACGGCACCTCGCGGTCCTCATACGCCGCCACCGGGGTTTTGAAGTCGCGCGAATTGGCCATGCAGTTGGCACCAATCGGGCCACGGCCCGGAAGCTGGAACTTCTGGCCATAGTTTTCGCAGACAAAACCGCGCGCCGGGCCTTCCAGCACCTCGACCCGGTAGACCAGCCCGCGCGGCAGGATGGCAATTTCCTGCGGGGCAAGGTCGATCACGCCCAGTTCGGTGCAAAACCGCAGGCGGCCTTCCTGCGGGACCACCAGAAGTTCGCTGTCGGCGGAATAGAAATACTCATCCACCATCGATTGGGTGACAAGATAGACATGCGAGGCCATGCCGACCTGCGTGTTGACGTCCCCCGCCGTCGTCATGGTCCGCATTCCGGTCAGCCATGTCGTATCGCCCGCCTGCGGCACCGGGTCCCAGCGGTATTGCCCAAGGCTGATCACATCGGGGTCCACATGCGGGGCCGACTTCCAATACGGCAGGTTGATCTTGGCAAAGCGCCCGGTGTGCTTGACCGAAGGGCGGATGCGGTAGCACCACGTCCGTTCGTTCTGATGGCTGGGCGCGGTAAAGGCGGTGCCCGACAACTGTTCGCCATAAAGGCCATAGTTGCACTTTTGCGGGGAGTTCTGGCCCTGCGGCAGGGCACCCGGCAGCGCCTCGGTTTCAAAGTCATTGCCGAAGCCGGGCATGTAGCCCGGCGTCGTGCCAGCGGTCAAACCAGAAGAGATCAGGGGAAGCTGTGCGGTCATTTCGGCCTCGCGTCGATTTGGTTGCATTTGTAACGGTTGCGAATGTAACAATCAAGGGCTAAGCTGCACGGAAACGAGGGCCCCATGCGCCAAAGCTTCGATCTGAACCAGTTTCTGCCCTATCTGCTGAACCAGGCGGCCGAGGTGACAAGTCGCGCCTTTCAGGACAGCTACCGGGATCATGGCATGACGCGGTCGGAATGGCGGGTGATGGCCAATCTGGGGGCGCATGTGACGTTGACCGCTGCCGACATCTGCCGCATCACATTCACCGACAAGACCAAGTTGTCGCGGGCGGTGCAGGCGCTGGAAGGGGCGGGCTGGCTGACCCGCAGCGCCGACAACGGCGACCGTCGCCGCGAGACGCTGGCGCTGACCGACGCGGGCCGCATCCTGTGCCGTCAGATCGAACACCGGGCGCTGGACTTTGACGCCGCCCTGCGCGCCCAGTTGGGCGATGACGGGGCCGAGGCGCTGGCCGCCGCCCTGGGCCGCCTGATCGCCCAAGGTCAGGGCAAATAGGTCTGGATCATCTGCCGGGCGATGGTCCGATAGCGCCCCGCCTTGGCCGCCATGCCGGGTTCATGGGCCCGGGCGGCGATCCAGCCCAGATAGGTCAGGCTGCGCAGCAGGATGAAAAGGGGCAGCAGCGTCAGGTCCGGCAGGGCGCGCTGGCTGGCATAGCCGCGCAGCAGGGCGGTTTGCAGATCGGCGAAATCAGGCCCGTCCACCGCCTTGTAAAGCGTGGTCGCAAGGTCGAACAGGCGGTAGCCAAACCCGCAGTCGTCAAAGTCGATGAAATGGACGCGGTCGCCGTCCACCAGCACGTTTTCATTGACCAGATCGGCATGGATCAGCCCGAAGTCCGCCCCCGCCGCCCCGTCCAGCAGCGCCCGCGCCCGGTCGCGCACGGCGACCAGTTCGGGCGCCCCGTCCCAGAACCGCCCCCAGAACGGCGCCTCGCCCACCAGACCCTCGCGGTCCCACGCCGGGCGGACAAAGCCCGGCGGTGGCGTCCAGCCGTCGGTCAGATGATGCAGTCGCGCCATCTGCGCCCCGATGGCGGCAAAAAGGTCGGTCCGCGCCGCACCCATGAGCCCCAGCGGCTGGCCCGACCGCCCCATCGGCGACCCGGGCAGCCAGGACAAAAGGCTCGCATGCCTGTCCCCCGCCGCCACCAGCAAATCCCCATTGACCGAGGGCATCGGACGCGGCACCAGCACCCCCTGCCCTGCCAGCATCGCCATCAGGTCCAGTTCCGACCGGAGCGTGGCCTGCGCGTGATACCCCGGCCGGTGCAGCCGCAGCGCATGGGGGCCTAGAGTGGTGTCGACCCGGTAGACCACATTCTCGCGCTGCATGAACAGTTCCGGCGCGCCGGTGATCTGCGGCCAATGGGCGGCGGCAAGGGTTGCGGCGTCGGTCACAGGCGGGCCAGCACATGGTCAAGGGTTTCCAGCACCAGATCCGCCTCGGGGACGGCAAAGGGCATTGGCGGGCGGATCTTCAGGACGTTGTAATGGATGCCGTTCGCCCCCATCAGCACGCCCTCCTGCCGCATCAGGTTGATGACCCGGTCCGCCACCGCCCGCGCCGGAGTTCTCAAAGCACGGTCCAGAACCAGCTCCACCCCATTTGCCAACCCCGCCCCGCGGACATCGCCGATCAGGTCGTGCTTGGTTGCCAGACGGCGCAACCCTGCCCGCAGATGATCGCCCGTCACGGCGGCACGGGCCGGCAAATCCTCGTCCCGCAGCACGTCCAGCACGGCGCTGGCGGCAGCGCAGGACACCGGATTGCCGCCAAAGGTGTTGAAATAGCGGAAGGCCTGCCGAAAGGCCTCCATGATGTCAAAGCTGGTGGCGATGCAGGCGACCGGATGGCCATTGCCCATCGGCTTGCCCATCGTCACGATGTCGGGCTGAAAGCCCGCCCGCTGATGGCCCCAGAAATGGCTGCCGATCCGGCCAAAGCCCGGCTGGACCTCGTCCGCGATCACCACGCCGCC
>JANMCI010000517.1:0-4351 GCA_031361245.1 Rhodobacterales bacterium | reverse complement strand
CCCGGATCACGCAAATGGAAGCGACAATTGCAAGCCGTCGCAGCGAAGCAACCGAGGCCCTTTCCAACGGCAATACCGAAGCTGCCGCTACTGCAACCAAACTGGCCGACAACCTTCAAAAGGCGGCCGACGCCGCACGGGCCGCTGCCGGGCACGATGCTGGCGGTGCCGGCCTGCGCCTGATTGGCGGTCTTGGGCTGATGCTGGTGGTCAGACTTGTGACAGGGTTTTTCGCCAACATCCTATATGAGCGACGCTTCAGTGCCTGGCGTGGGGACCAGAGACTTCCACACGGCGCGCCTGCCGGGCGCCTGATCGTGACTGCCGCACTGATCGCCCCGATTTACGGTATCACCCTTTACGCGCTCATCGCCTCTGCCCCTCCGGATTGGCTGACCACCTTTCCCGCTGACAAGGCGCTGTTCTCTGCGGTCGAGGGCTGGCTCGATGCGGGATTCGTTGCAGTTTACGAAGCCGGGCGCGGCATGTTCGAGGGCATCCGCAACGCCATCCGGATCTTGGTCGAGGCGTTCGAGGTTGTGCTGGTTGGCACGCCCTGGCCCGTAGTGATGCTGGTGATCTGCACGCTCGCCTGGCAATTGGCGGGCGCCCGCGTGGCGACCTTCAGCGCCGCGGCGCTGGCCTATTTGGGATTTTTCGGCTTTTGGGAACTTTCAATGCTGACCGTGGCCTTGCTGGGGGCGGCATCGATCCTGTGCATCGCGTTCGGCATCCCGCTGGGGATCTGGTTCGCGCGTTCCAAGGCGGCCTATACCGCCGCACAACCTGTGCTGGATTTCATGCAGACCATGCCGGCCTTTGTCTACCTTATCCCTGTCATCGCCTTTTTCGGCACCGGCAAACCGCCCGGTATCATTGCCACGCTGATCTTTGGCATGCCGCCGGTGATCCGCCTGACCACGCTTGGTCTGAACGGGGTGTCCGAGGACGTCAAGGAAGCGGCCCGCGCCTTTGGCGCCACCGAATGGCAGGTACTGTTCGGCGTTGAACTGCCACTGGCCCGCCCGTCAATTCTGGCCGGAGTGAACCAGACCATCCTGATGTGCCTGTCTATGGTGGTGATCGCCAGCCTTATCGGCGCGCAGGGACTAGGTTCGGTGGTGCTGCAGTCGCTGCAATATGCCGCCAAAGGTCAGGGGCTGCTGGCGGGTCTTGCGATCCTGCTTTGTGCGATGGTGATCGACCGGATCGTGCAAGGAAGTTTCCGCCGCAAGGAATAAGAGGCCTCTGGTTGGGTACGCTGTCGCCTGCCCCCCTGGCTGGTCAATGCAGGCTTGATCTGGGGATCAGTCGTCGGGCACCTGCGTTTTGTAGACGCCGATGCATTGTCCGGGCGAAACGCGGATCTTGAGGACTTTGATTTAGGCCCGCTTGTAACCTACCCAATACAGACCGCGCACCAAAGGCCCTCGACAGAGTCCCTGTCCCGCCGCGCACCCTTGCCAGTCGGGAGTGGACAAAACATGGGGGTCATGCGGCGCGTTTGCTGATCGTGACTGTCAGACGACCATCAAGGACGGTAGATCTGTTGACGGCGACTCGGTGAGCCCCAGTGGGCGACCACCTCATCCTTCTACGCTTCCCCATCCGGGTGTCGCGTTGATGTTAACAGTGAGAGTCAACAATCCTGCAAAATCAAGACTTGGCCTTGGGACCGTTCAATTATCTGGGGTCATGCTGTGCGCTGGAAGAGCGGCGCTGGTACGAAATGAGAAATCACGGGTTGCTTCGGCTGCGCGGGAGGTCGGTAGGCAAGACGCTCCGCAAGATCGCCATCGGCGAGGGCGACGCGAACCTGAAGGAGCAGGTTTGCGCCATTCTGTGTCCAACGCATCTGTTGTTTTTTGACTATCCGTTTTGCGACAAGGTTGTTGACGCTTGCTTCGGCTGACGTCGAGGCGATCCGCTTCCCTTCGCGATACCTCGCGCCGTAGTTGGCGATCGAACCGCGGTTCTGCTCGATGTAGGTGCGCAAGGTCAGAAGTCCGCTTCGCAGCTGGAGGATGGCGGTGTTGCCCTGTTCAGCTGATCTAACTTCATGAAACAGGCGGCCGATCAGATCGAGTGCCCGATCTGCTTGGCCATTCCAAAGGCGCCACCTCACCGCTTTTACGTCCTCCTCAAGTTCCTTTGCCTCGTTAGGCGGGAGTGGTCGCGAGAACCATAAAGCGGTCTGTTCGATGGGACGCAGCTTCATGGCGATGTGAAACCAGTCGAGGATGTGCTCCGCCGGCTGCGGAAGTGCTGACTTCAAGCGTTTCAGGCAATCTTCACCGTCAGAAATCACGGTGACATCGCCCTTACCTTGGTACCCGAGGCGTTTGAGGGCCAGCAGCGCTTCTGCGCGCATTCTCCTTCGCGAGGTGCCAGAAAAGGCGAACAAGGTTCCTTGGTCGGATCCAACCTCGCCACGACTTGCATGGCAGATGACCGCTTCGAAACTTCGTGTCTCACAGCCGCGGACTTGCGGGATGTGAGCGGTATCGATGCTGAGGAGAAATTCCCGTTCGAGGTCTCCAGGCAGTGGCAGCTCGCGTTGACTTCGTTCCTGAGTGTCGACTTTTTCAAAGAACATGCGCCGTTCGTCATTTTTTTCCAGTCGCTTACCGATTGCTAGGGTGCGATGTCGCAAGGTCGTGTACCGCTTTGCGGACTGCCCAGGCAGAAAATCAACAATGACTTCCGCCGCCGCCCGATAGGGCATCAGGGCGCCGAGCTTGGCGGTCAGCGCCATCAGCTCCGGGGTTGCACGGTCAGGGCAGAGATCGGAGACTGGGGTGATCGTGAAGTCAACCCCAGGTACGCAGCGGCGGCATGGGTACCGCCGAGGACTCTGAACGGTGACAGCGCCGTAAACCGCCTGAATCGTTCTGGTCGAATAATCCTTGATCGGCCGGGTTCCGCCGCATCCTTGGCAGTGGCGTCGAAACAGAACATAGAGGGCGCACTGCTGCTCGACGAGGTGCCGTTGGAGCGATGCCAGTATCGTCTTGCCGTCCTCAATCGATAGGCCAACGCTACAGTCGATCAGATCATCGAAGTTTTTCTCGATTTCAAATTCGAACCGGCAACCTCGAGTGATTTCATCCGAACCTTCAATACTGATTTTCCAGTGCATCCTGCAACTCCTCTGCCAAGACTGGCAGCGAGTAGAGCCCGGTTCGGCAAGCAATGCACCCCGGAGAGTTGAACGGTCCCACGCGACAGCAAGCGGCCTATTTGACGACAAACCCATGTGCAAAGGGATCACGATCATCAATAAAGATCGTGTTGTATCCAGTCATCCGCGCCCACCCCGCAACCGAAGGGATGATCGCAGGGCGTCCCGCGACCTGTGCCGCCGCCTCGATCCGGCCTTTGAACAGTGATCCTATGATGGATTCGTGCACGAACGTGTCGCCCACATGCATCTGCCCCCTTGCTGCAAGCTGCGCCATTCTGGCCGAAGTACCGGTGCCGCACGGGCTGCGGTCGATGGCTTTGTCGCCGTAAAACACCGCGTTGCGGGCATTGGCGCCCGCAACGGTCGGCGCCCCGGTCCATAGGATATGACTTAGCCCGTTGATGGCGGGATGTTCTGGGTGAATAAAATCATACTTCGCATTCAGCGCGGCGCGCAGCCTGGGTGACAGGGCGATCAGGCCGCCCGCCGAGAAATCAGCCATATCGCGGTATGTCTTTTGCGGCTCGACTATGGCATAGAAATTGCCACCATAGGCCACATCGACGACGACCTCGCCAAAACCGTCGACCATCACGGACAGCGCCTCGGCGTGCAGATAGCCGGGAACATTGGTCAGGCGGACCTCTTCGACATATCGTCCGTCTTGAACGTAAGTCACATCCACCTTGCCCGCAGGCGTATCGATTGACAACTTTCCCGGTACACGAGGGACGATCAGCCCGTTTTCGATTGCCATTGTTATGGTGCCGATGGTGCCATGACCGCACATCGGCAGGCAGCCCGAGGTTTCGATGAACAGCACCGCCACCTCGCAATCAGGCCGCGTGGGCGAATACAAGATTGTCCCTGACATCTTGTCATGTCCGCGCGGCTCGAACATCAGACCTTTGCGGATCCAGTCGAACTCGGTCAGGAAATGCGCGCGCTTTTCCAGCATGGTGGCCCCGACAAGCATCGGCCCGCCGCCTGACACGAGCCTGACGGGATTGCCGCAGGTATGGCCGTCGATGCAGGAAAACGTATGGCTGGCCATTGGGTCAGAACCTTTGTGGAGAGAAAGGGGTAAGGTCAACCGCGGGTGGCGCGCCGGTCAGCATATCTGCCACCAGCCGGGCGGTGCCGGCCGATTGGGTCAGGCCAAGGGGG
>JANMCI010000516.1:0-2860 GCA_031361245.1 Rhodobacterales bacterium | reverse complement strand
CTTCGGCATGCGGGCATGAAGTCCCACCCAGGGAGTGAGTCTGTTGGATATCATTTCGAAGAAAAGTGGCCCCCGGGCCGAAGACCAGCAGGCCAAGCAGCACATCCAGCGCAATTGGGGAACCATTGAAAAGCTGGCCGATACCCTAAGCGGCGGCAAATATTCCGCCGACAAAGCCAAGAAGGCCGCCCCGCCCCCGCAAGCGCAGGGTCTGATCATCGTCGATCAGGCCCGTCCTCGCATGCCAGACGTGCCCGAGCCCTACCTGCGGATCAGCATGAACGGTCGGGTGGTGGTTGCCGATACCAACTCCGGGATGCAGATGCATTTCCTGGGTCAGATCAAGCGCCAGAACGGCGAAATGCGCTTCACCCTGGCCACCGCCGAGAATGGCTTCATCTCGCCGCTCGAGCCTGAGTTTCAAGAGAAACTGGCCGATCTCGCGGACCGGGTGGTCAACCGGGCCTTCTCTGAAGATGACTTGGCTGCCGAAATCCGTCAGCGCCTTCAGATCAATTAAGAAACGAACCGTAGTCCAGTTGAGAAAGTCCTGTTCGAGTTGACCCTTGTTGCCAATGCCGACGTCCACGTCCTTGGGAGGGGAATTGACGATGAGTGCAGAACAGCGCAGTGCCCCAAGGCCCCGACCGGCGTTCGAATTTTCCGACGTCGACCCAAAGGAAACCTCGCGCGCCTGGAACCGTTTTCTAGCCAGCCGCAACACGCCGAGCCTGCCGCTGGATGGCGTGCGCCCTGTGATCTACCAATCCTGGGTCCGCTCCAACACCACAGGTGTAAAACCAGAACAATTCGCGGCCCCCTCGCTTGAACGCAATGTGGTGGCGACCAAATCGACCTTCGACCAGGCCGAACTGCGCCGCGCCACCCGCGCCTCGATGCTCCGGATCGGCGACCTTCTGTCGGGGGCCGAGGCGATGTTGCTATTGACCGACCGCGACGGCGTCATCCTGGAAACCGTAGGTGACAATTCCACCCTGGCCAAGGCCAACAAGATCAACCTGACCATCGGCGGCGTGTGGAGCGAGGACGCTTCGGGCACCAATGGCATCGGCACGGCGCTTTGGACCGGCCAACCGGTCTATGTGCACGGCGAGGAGCATTTCTGCGAAGGCATGAAAGCCTGGTCCTGTGCTGCCGCCCCAATCCGCGACCCGGTTGATCAAAGCATCATCGGCGTGGTCAATCTGTCCGGCCTGACCTCGATTTTCCAGAAACATAACGCCGCCTTCGCCGCCACCGCCGCCCGCGACATCGAACTGGTGCTGGAACAGGAACAGTCGCTTTTGAACATCCGCCTGATGGAGGCGATCATCGGCAAGTTCCCGGTCCACGCTCAGGACCCGGGCGAAGGACTGGCGATCGTCGACCGTTTCGGGCGCCTGATCTTCAGCCGCAACAGCGGGCTCAATGTCGGTCGGTCCGACCGCGACCTCGGCCTTGGTACGCGCTTTCTGGAACTGCCCGAAGGGATTTCGGAACAAAAGATTCTCGCCGCCTTGCCGCGCGAGCATGGTTGCGAAGACATCCGGCTGATCGAAATTGATGGCACGATCCGCGGCGCGGCCCTCGCCTTCAGGTCCAAGTCGCGCACCGGCCACAGACCCGCTGGTCCGCCAAAGCCCCAGGGCGCTGCACTGCCGGGGGTCGAGATTGGCTCTACCGGCCTCAAGATCGTGGGCCGCAGCGAGGTTCTGCTGGCCGCCCTCGACACCGCCAACAGGGTGGCCTTTGCCAGCGAGCCGACGCTGATCGAGGGTCAAACCGGCGTCGGCAAGGAATTGTTCGCCCGGCTGATCCATACCCGAATGGACCCCGACAATATTCATCCGTTTCGCACCGTAAATTGCGGCGCAATAACGCCGCGCTTCGCCCCAGGCGAAGGGCTTGATCCCGTGCACGGCAGCAATCCGGCCCCATTGTGCCTGGATGAGATCGGCGAGACCGCGCCAGAAGCGCAACTTTACCTGCTTGGTTACCTTGAAGAGCGGATGACCCGGCTGCGCGGCCCCGATCAGGGCGACGCCGCGCTTCGCGTGCTGTCCCTGACCAACCGCGAGATGCAGCACGAAGTCGAGGCCGGGCGCTTCAGAAGGGACCTGTTCTACCGGCTCAGCGCGATCACTCTGACCATTCCGCCCCTCGCTGCGCGCGGCGAGGATGTCCTGTTGATCGCCGAACATTACAACCGCAAGCTTAGTATTGATACCGGCCGCGAACTGCTCACCCTGAGTTCGGAGGTGCAGGACGCCTTGATGGCCCATGATTGGCCCGGCAATGTGCGCGAGCTGCGCAATCTGGTTTCGCGCCTGCACCATCTGGCCAAATCGCGCAAGGTTACGCTGGCCGATCTGCCGCACGATTTCACGTCCAGGGCCGCACCATCGCCCGGGACGGGGCGCGCCCCTCCGCTCGCCGGGGCCGCTTCCCTGAAACATGCCGAGGCCATGCTGATAGTAAGCTCGTTAGAGCGCCACCACGGCAATATGAGCAAAGCTGCCATCAGCCTGGGGATTTCGCGCCCGACTTTGTACCGCAAGATTCAGCACTTTGGCATCAGGACATCCTGAACGATCCGCTCCCGGCCCCTTGCGTGAAGATGTCAAGCAAATGGGACTTCGGTTCAGTTTCCCAACCCAGGCAATCCATGAGATGTGCGTTTTCAGGACGTTGTCCATGCGCCGCGGATCGAAGACCCTGATGACCGTCAGCCCTCGTTGCTTTCGGGCCGTCCGCATCCGCCCCGCCGGTAATGCTCCCCGAAACCAAGGGGCTGTGGAACTAGAATTTTCTCGGCAGGATGCATGTGGAAATCTAGATGAAGATGACGAGATACGGCGCC
>JANMCI010000502.1:0-4371 GCA_031361245.1 Rhodobacterales bacterium | reverse complement strand
GTTTCGAGATGTTCTGCACGAAGGCGCGAACATAGTCGTCGACCGGCCGCGTGACGATCTCTTCAGGTGTGCCGGTTTGCACGATGCGCCCGTCTTTCATGATCGCGATGCGGCTGCCAACACGGATCGCTTCGTCAAGATCATGCGTTATGAACAGCGTCGTCTTGCCCAGTTTGGCCGAAAGTTCGATGAACTGATCCTGCAACTGTCGGCGGATCAGCGGGTCCAGCGCCGAAAACGGCTCGTCCATCAGAAGGATCGCCGGGTCAGCGGCCAGTGCACGCGCCAACCCGACCCGTTGCTGCATGCCGCCCGACAGTTCCCGGGGCAACCGGTCGCCATACCCCTGCAAGCCGACCAGTGCCAACTTTTCGGCCGCGACGCCCCAGCGGATCAACTTTGAAGTTCCGCGCAGTTCCAACGGGTAGGCGACGTTGTCCTCGACGGTCCGGTGCGGCATCAACGCCATGTGCTGAAACACCATCCCGATCCGCTCGACGCGCAACTGGCGCAAGGACGCGGGCGACAGGGCCCGCACATCCTGGCCTAACACCCGGATTTCACCCGCAGTCGGTTCGACAAGCCGGTTCACGTGGCGCACCAGCGTCGATTTTCCACTGCCCGACAGACCCATGATGCAGAAGATCTCTCCCGGCATCACGGAGATCGACGCATCGGCAATACCGACGACGCATTTGTGGCGCACAAGGATTTCGGCCTTGGTCGCACCGGCGCGTGCATCGGCAAGTGCTGACTGTTCGGCGGGGCCGAAGATCTTCCAGACACCGGACAGTTCGATGACGGGGTCTGCCATGCCTGCTTGCTCCAACCCGAAAGAATCCATCGGGCATGGCAGCGCGCCGCCATGCCCAGACTTCAGTGTGCCGTGGCGCTTTACTTAAGCCAAGCGGTTACGCGGTCAGGATTTGCCGCAATCCATTCAGACGCGACCGCTGCCGGATCCTTGCCGTCAACGATGACAGAGTACGAAAAGGCACCAAGATCGTCCGCAGACAGATCCATCGTCCGCATCATCGACGCGACCTGCGGTGCGGTTTCGTTCAGGCCGATGGAGAAGGCCGGGTGGATGAACACCGGTGCCCATGCCATGGCGACGTTCGACGCAGTTTTCCATTCCGGATCCTCCTCGGGTGTGACGATTCTCCAGGCGGCCGGATCGTGCGCAGGCTCTGTCAGGAAGGTCATTTCGGGATGCACGGTGAACAGGTGATGCGGCTTGTAGCAAAAACCGACCCAAGGCTTGCCCGCTTCGATCGCGGCAGCAAGCTGGGCATATGCCACGCTTTCGTCCAGTTCAACCAGATCCACGACCTGATCATAGCCGTAACCCTGACCGCGCGCATGTTCCACCGTGGTGGAACCCCATCCCGTCACACCGATGAACACCTCTCCCTTGCCATTGCCGTCGCTGTCCAGCAGCGCTGCCTTTGCTGGATCGGCAAGATCGCTGATGTCGACAAAGCCCGCTTCGGTGGCCGCCTTGTTGGCGCACATGCCCTGCACCGCGACGGCGCCATTGGGGTTTAACTCGATCTTGTCTTTGTATTGGTCAACAAGACCCTGCTGGTTCGGCAACCAGACCTCGGGGTGAATTTGCATCGACCCCTTATCGATCGCCTCGAAGATCACCGGGTTAGTGCCGGTCTGCAGTTCAACTGTCAGGCCAAGGTTCGTCTCGATGACTTCCTTGATGACATTCGCGGTAACGGTGACAGACGGCCAGTTCGGCACGCCCACGACCAGATCGGCAGCAAGGGCAGGGCTGGCAAAAACAACGCTGGTGGCAAGGGCAGACAATAGTTTGGTGCGCATTTCTAGGACCTCCGGTTGAGTTGGTTTCTTGTTTTGACTTCACTTGGTGGGCTGTTCAGCATTTTCTCGCAGTTGAACAGGTCTTGGACAGGCAAACGGGCCATGGGGTCTTTGGGGTTTGCACCCCACGTGCTGCATTCATGCGCCGTTCGCGAACCTCTCGACCTCTTCCTGCAGGATCGGGGCGGCGAGGGTCATCGAATGGATGCCCATGATGGTGGTCAGTTGGATCACCTCAAGGATCTCTTCCTTGGTGGCGCCAGCACGCAAGGCGTTCTGGATATGGCGACGCACGCCCGGCCCGTGCAGATGGGTGGTCGCAGCATTGATGGCGATGAAGATCATCTCCTTGTACTTCTGTTCCAGCGGACCCTTGCGCTGCGGCACCGCGCGAAAGCCCAGAAAGGCCTCCAGAAAATCCGGATCCAGCTCTTTCAGCAGGTCCCACATCGGGTTCCAGTCGCCGGTGGCGCGTTGGGCGTCCATGTTGGGATAGGATTTCTGGTCGGTCATCGGATCAGCCTCCACGGTGTTTGAAACTATCGCGGCGGAAAGAATAGAGTGCCGTCGGATCAACCGCCACGTCGATGACCGCAGGCTTGCCGCAGGCCAGCGCCGCTTCGACCGCCTCGGCCACGCCCGCCAAGGTATCGGCGCGGAAACCGGCTGCACCATACAATTCTGCCAGCTTGTCGAACGGCGGGCTGCTGACATCGGCGCCGATATAGCGACCGTTGAAAAAGTCGCGCTGATAGGCCTTTTCCGCCCCCCAGCATTTGTTGTTCATCACAATGGTCACGGTGTTGATGCCGTGATCCACCGCGGTGCTGAGTTCAGAAACCGTCATCCCGAACCCGCCATCGCCCATCAAGCTGATAACCGGCCGCTCGGGCTGTGCCAGCTTCACCCCTAGCCCGCAGGCAAAGGAAAACCCGACCAGCCCGAAATCCAGCGGTGTGAACAGGCTTTTCGCCTGCCAATAGTTCATCGCATCGGTTGCCTGCAGACACAAAGTGCCGGCATCCATGGTAATAGCACCGTCATTGGGCAGCACATCGCGCAGGGTCTTGAACAGGCCTGAGGGTTGGATGAGCGGGGTATCGGTGACGGCATCGGCGTCGCGTTTGGCCAGAAAGGCGCTGCGTTCCGCCTTGAAGGCCGTTGTCCAAGCTTCCGCCAGTTGCCGGTTTTTCAGCAGGTTCAGCGCCGCCACCAGTTGCAGGGCCGCCGTGGGTGCATCGGCCCAAATGCCGATCTCGACCGGGAAATGGCGGCCGATTGCGGTCGGTTCCAACTCGACATGGATGATCTTCGCATCCCGGTTGATGTTGTCATAGGTGTAGAAGGTCGCGTTGAATCCGATACGCGTGCCAAGGGCCAGGATCACATCCGCCTCGCGCACCAGCCGCGAGGCCACCACATTGCCGCGCGGACCCATTTGCCCGGCGTTCAGCGGATGGGCAAAGGGAATGGCGTCGCCATGTCCGGGCGAGGTGACGATAGGGCAATTCAGCGCCTCGGCCAGTGCCAAGGCCTGCGCATGGCCTTCGGTGTTCTTGATGCCGCCGCCCGCGATAATGACCGGGCGGGAGGCACCGGCCAAAAGGCTGGCCGCCTGATCAATGGCAGATTGCGCGCCCCCCGGTACCGTTTGCGAACGATACGCATCGGGCGATTGAAACGCCGGGAAGTCGGCAGAAGCAGACAGCACATCGCGCGGCAGGTTCAGTTGCACCGGGCCCCGGCGAGGGGTCAGAGCTGTGCGGAACGCCTCGCGGAGCATCTCGGGCACGCGGTCGGCGCCGGTTGCCGTCCAGGTCTTTTTGGTGACGGGTTTGAACAGCGCCTGCTGGTCAACCTCTTGAAACGCGTCGCGGTAGAGATGCGCCGAGGAAATCGCGCCCGCAATCGACACCACCGGCGAAAACGCCGCCGCCGCCTGCGCAAGGCCCGTCACCAGATTGGTCGCCCCCGGCCCGTTCTGACCGGCAAGAATCACCCCGGCGCGGCCAGAGGCGCGGGCATAGCCGTCGGCCATATGGGTGCCGGTGCGTTCGTCATGAACGCCGATGAACTGAATGTCGGGTGCGTCATAAAGCGCGTCGAACATCTCCATCGTGGCCGAGCCGATCAGGCCGAACACATGGGCGACCTTTTCTGTCTGCAATGCGGCAACGGCCGCTTGTCCGCCGGTCATGGTCGTCATGCTTTGGGTCCGATCATCTGGATATGGGATGCGCTGCGCAAGAGGAAGCTCAGAATTTCTGCAGTGAAAAGATCAGGGGCCTCGATTAGGCCAAGGTGCTGCAACCCCGGCACGATCAAGCAGTCCGCCCCAGCGATTTCAGCGGCGATGGCATGGGACATCGCAGGCGTGCTGCCGCTGTCATGTTCGCAGGTCATCACCAGGGTCGGGGCCGACAGCGGGGGATCGGGCCGGATCAGTTCTGTCACGCCGCTGGCCAGAACCTGACGGTGGCCAGCATAGTTTTCGGGGTCGTTGGCCAGAACAGTCGCGCGGACGCGCGCCACAGTTTC
>JANMCI010000472.1:0-3884 GCA_031361245.1 Rhodobacterales bacterium | reverse complement strand
GAGAACATCATCCTGAAACTGCTGCAGGCGTCGGATTACAACGTCGAACGCGCCCAGCGCGGCATCGTCTACATCGACGAAATCGACAAGATCAGCCGCAAGGCCGAAAATCCCTCGATCACCCGCGACGTGTCGGGCGAGGGCGTGCAGCAGGCGCTGCTCAAGATGATGGAAGGGACCGTCGCGTCCGTCCCCCCGCAGGGTGGACGCAAACACCCGCAGCAGGAGTTCCTGCAGGTCGACACGACAAACATCCTGTTCATCTGCGGTGGCGCGTTCTCGGGCCTTGAAAAGATCATCGCGCAGCGCGGCAAGGGGTCAGCCATCGGCTTTGGTGCCGATGTGAAGGACCCGGACGCGCGCGGGGCGGGAGAGCTTTTTGGCGAGCTTGAGCCGGAAGACCTGCTGAAGTTCGGCCTGATCCCGGAATTCGTCGGCCGTCTGCCGGTGATCGCCACGCTGACCGATCTGGACGAGGAGGCGCTGGTCACCATCCTGACCGAGCCGAAGAACGCCCTCGTCAAACAGTACCAGCGCCTGTTCGACATCGAGGGTGTGAAGCTGACCTTCACCGCCGACGCTCTGGTCGCCATTGCCAAGCGCGCGATCAAGCGCAAGACCGGCGCGCGGGGCCTGCGCTCGATCATGGAGGACATCCTGTTGGACAGCATGTTTGACCTGCCGGGCAAGACCGACATCTCGGAGATCGTGGTCAACGAGGAGGCCGTTAACAACGGCGCCAAACCGCTGATCGTCCATACCGAGGTCAAGGAAAAGAAGCCCGCCACGGCGGGGTAAGGGGAAAGTAGCCCATTCATTCCGATGTCCGTTTCGGGGATTGGGGACTGGTGGGCTATTTTAAGCTTTCGCATTGCTTTTCCTGTTTGCGAAAGTGAACAATTGGACCGTGACACAGGGCTTTTCTGTCGAGGATTTTCGGCAGTCGACGGGCTGACTGTATTTCTTTCCACTACAATCCGGGCGTTATGGGCAGGATATTCTTCTTCGGCGCAAGAAACGCGCGGTGTGTGCGTTGTTCATTTCGATATTCCATTGACGTGGACGCAAGTCAAATTAATCTATCCGGATCGGTTATCGAAGGGATTTCAAGATGGCGTCAATTGCAGATATCTGGACACGGGCTGTGCTGCTGAGCGGCGACTCCTTCTATGTGGGGACAAGCGGCGCTGATGAGATGTCGATGGACGCAACGGTCATCGGGCTTGCCGGGATGGCGGGCGACGATACGTTGCGCAGTGGGGCCGAGGATAGCTTCCTGTTTGGCGACTTCTGGTCGGTCGGGCTTTTTGACAACAATGATCCCTATGACTTCTCCGTGGTTGGCAATGACAAGTTGTTCGGCGGAGGCGGGGAAGATATTCTGGTCGGTGGTCCTGGAAATGACACATTGATCGGCGGCAGCGGTGGTGACGTTTATTTCCTGGTGGGCAATGGCCCCGACATCGTCATTGAGCAGCTCAATAGCGGGAAGGATACGGTTTTTTCTACCAAGTCGAGCTACACCTTGACTGACAATGTCGAGAACCTGATATTTGCCAACATACGCACTGAATTGCTACGTAACGTTCGCGGAACTGGCAATGGTCTGGCAAACACCATTCAGGGCGGGTTTGGCGACGACACCTTGTCGGGTGCCGGCGGGAATGATGTGCTGAGCGGCTCTAAAGGCCGGGATGTGCTGACCGGCGGGGCAGGCAGCGACGATTTCGCCTTCGGTTTCCGTGCATATGGTACCAGCAAAATCAGCACCGGAGCCGAGGCTGACATCATCAGGGATTTCAACCCGGCGAAGGATCAGATCATTCTGAATCCTGGGTCATTCACCACGAATTCCGTCATTGAAGGTGTGATCAAGGCCGCGCGGTTCGGTCTGATCGGATCGACCTTGACCGGTAATGAATTGGTGCTTTACGATTCGGCGACCGGCAATCTCATGACGAGCACGCAAGAGGTTTTTGCCCATGTCATGCCGGGCACGGCCGTGACATATCTTGACTTTGAATGGGCCTTCTATCTCGGGATGTAACCTTTTGGCGAAGCTGCGCAGGTTCGCGTGATTTCAAGGCCATCGGCCGTCCTGGTTGGCGCAGGGCGAGCGGTCGTGATTTGGGACCCCGTGCCAATCTGAGCCGCAGCATCGGCTGTCTGAAGCTGGCAGAAGTATCGGGCTGCCCCCTAGACCCCGCCGACCAAATCGGCCATACCTCCCCCAAATTCCGGAGGCCACCCATGTATTTCCTGAAGCGCCTGCTCACCTGGTGGAACAGCCAGACCATCGGCACCCAGATCTTCACGGCCCGCAAGGGTCAGAAGGTGGGCGAGGACGAGCAGGGGAACCTGTATTATCAGACCGCCGACAGCAAGAAGCGCTGGGTGATCTATAATGGCGAGATGGAAGCGTCGCGCGTCTCGCCTGACTGGCATGGCTGGCTGCATTTCACCTGGGATCAGCCGCCCTCGCGCGTGCCTCTCAAGCACAAGGCGTGGGAAAAGCCGCATCTGGAAAACCTGACAGGCACCGGGGCAGAGTATGTGCCGCCCGGTTCGATCCGCGCCGCGCAACCGGTGGAGCGGGTCGATTATGAGGCGTGGGCCCCCAAGTAAGGGGCCTTTGGGGAAAGCGGCAATGGCTGAAAACAAGCTTGAAATTCTGGCTGGAGCCCTGGTTCTGGTGGCGGCTGCCGGCTTTTTCGCCTATGCCGGGCAATCGGCAGGAATGGGCAGCACGGCGGGAACCTATCCGCTGAAGGCCAGCTTCCGCTCGGTTCAGGGCATCACGGCGGGGTCGGACGTCAAGATGGCGGGCGTCAAGGTCGGCACGATCACGTCGCTGACGTTGAACCCGGACACCTATTTCGCCGATGTGGTGATCGACATCCAGGACCGGGTCAAACTGCCGATCGACAGTGCCATCCTGATTTCGTCCGAGGGTCTGCTTGGCGGCAATTTCGTCGAACTGGTGCCGGGTGGGATGCCCGACAACCTCGGCCCCGGCGAAGAGATCGAGGATACGCAGGGGGCGGTTTCGCTGGTGTCTCTGCTGATGAAATTCGTGAGCGGCAAGGCTGATACGGCGCCAGCCGAACCGACCCCATGAGGGTGGGCGCGCTGGTCCTGCTGCTGGGTCTGGGAGGGGCAACTGCCACTGTGGCAGAGGTCGTCTCGGCCAAGGGCGGGCTGTTGCGGATGCAGGACAAGATGGCTGGCGTGGTGGCGGATTACGACATCGCGCGCGGGCAGTCCCTGGCGCTGGGCCACCTGACGGTGACGCTGGATGACTGCCGCTATCCGTCGGACCTGCCGACGGGCGAGGCTTATGCCCATCTGACCATCACCGACGCCGAGGCGGAAACGCCCCTTTTCAAGGGCTGGATGATCGCCTCGTCCCCCGCATTGTCGGCGCTGGATCACCCGCGCTATGACGTCTGGGTGCTGCGCTGCGACGTGCCCGAGGCCAGCGGCGGCTAGGCCGGGTCAAAGGTTGCCGGTGCCGCGATGGCGGCGGCAAGGCGGCGGTGATACTCGCCGCGCGGAATTTCCACACCGCCAAGGCTGGCCAGATGAGGCGTCAGGAACTGGGTGTCGAACAGCTGGAAACCGCCCGCTTTCAGGCGCTCCACCAGATGGGCCAACGCGGTTTTCGAGCCACCTGTCGCCCGCGAAAACATGCTTTCGCCGAAAAACGCCGCTCCGATCACCACACCGTAGATCCCGCCGATCAATTGGCCCTTGTCATCCCAGACCTCGACCGAATGGGCATCGCCCTGCGCGTGGAGCGCGCTGTAGGCGGCGGCGATGTCTGGGTTGATCCAGGTCTCCTCGCGGTCGGCACAGGCGGCGACCACGGCATCAAAGGCGGTGTC
>JANMCI010000450.1:0-2962 GCA_031361245.1 Rhodobacterales bacterium | reverse complement strand
TTTTCGATCTGGCCCTTGGCGCAGGCGCAGCGGCAGCGGGCGGCGGCGCTCTATCGCGGGGCGGCGGTGCGGGTCTGGCCGGGGGGACGGCATCTGGCGGCGATTCTGGGTCTGGCGGCGGCGCTGGTCGGCGGGGCGGTGTGGTTTTCGGGGACCTGGACCTTGTCGCTGGGCACCACGGGCGGGGTGGCGGCGGCGCTGCTGGTGCTCGGGCTGGCGGCACTGGGACTGCAGTGGGTGGCACGGCGGGCGGCGCGGGCCGGTGTGCTGCGTGGCCGGGTCGGCTGGCGCATGGCGTTGGCGGCGATTGGCGGGCCGCGCGCCGAAACCATGCCGGTGATCCTGGCGCTGGGCCTTGGCCTGTCGGTGCTGGCGACGGTGGGGCAGATCGACAGCAATCTGCGCGCGGCGATTGCGCGCGATCTGCCGGCGCGGGCGCCCTCGTTCTTTTTCATCGACCTGCAAGATGACGAGTTGCCGGGCTATCTGGCGCGGCTAAACCGCGACCCGGCGGTCACCAAGGTCGAGGTTGCGCCGATGCTGCGCGGCGTGATCACGCAGATCAACGGACGTCCGGCGCGGGAGGTGGTGGGCGATCACTGGGTGGTCATGGGCGACCGCGGGCTGACATTCTCGGACCGCTTGCCCGAGGGGGCGACGCTGACCGAGGGCGCGTGGTGGCCCGCGGGTTATGACGGCGCGGCGCAGGTATCTTTTGCCGAGGAAGAAGCGCGCGAGATGGGGCTGCCGCTGGGCACCAAGCTGACGATCAACGTGCTGGGTCGCGACATCGAGGCCACGATCACCTCGCTGCGCAAGGTGGACTTTTCCAGCGCGGGCATGGGATTTGTGATGGCGATTGATCCGGCGGCGGTGGCCGGGGCGCCGCACACCTCGATCTCGACCGTCTATGCCGAGCCGGAGGCCGAGGCCGCGATCCTGCGCGATCTGTCGAAATCCTATCCCAACATCACGGCAATCGCGATGAAAGAGGCGATCGGGCGGGCCTCCGAAGCGCTGTCGGCGATTGCCACGGCCACGGCATGGGCGGCGGGGGCGACGCTTTTGACCGGCTTTGTGGTGCTGATCGGGGCGGCGGCGGCGGGGGCCAAGGGGCGGACCTATGAGGCGGCGCTTTTAAAGGTGCTGGGGGCGTCGCGCGGGCGGATCCTGTTCAGCTTTGCCCTGCGTGCGGGCCTCATGGGGGCGGCGGCGGGGCTGGTGGCGCTGTTTGCGGGTGCCTTGTCGGCATGGATCGTGATGACCTATGTCATGGACGGGCGCTATGAATTCGAGCCCTGGTCGGCAGTGGCGATCATTCTGGGCGGAGTGGGGGCGACGCTGCTGGCGGGCCTGATCTTTGCCTGGGGGCCGCTGGCGGCGCGACCGGCGCAGGTGCTCAGGTCGCAGGAATAGGGGCGATTGCCCCGGTCAGGGGGTGCGATGATGGAATACAGGGTTACGGCGCGGCGGCAGGACGCGCACGGGTCGGAGGTTTCGACCAAGGCGGCGCGGCTGGTGGTGGATACTGATCTGGCCGGACGGGCCGATGCGTTCAATCCGGCGGAACTGCTGCTGGCGTCGCTGGCCGCCTGCATCCTGAAAGGGGTCGAGCGGGTGGCACCGATGCTGCACTTTGCCTTTTCTGGGATTGAGGTGACGATGCAGGGCGAGCGGCAGGATGCGCCGCCGAAAATGGTTCGGATCAGCTATGAGGTGGTGGTCGAAACGACCGAAACCGACCAGCGGCTGGACCTGCTGCTGCGCAACATCCAGAAATACGGCACGGTGCACAACACGCTGGCCGGGTCGGTCGAGATTGCGGGTCGCATTGCGCGCAAGGGCTGATCCAGCGGAGCGGCCGTGGGCCGCAGGTCATTTGTCGCCGGCGCGGCGTTGCCGCTTGGCTCCGCGGCGGCAAGCCCCGCGGGGCTTGCCGCAGGGCCTCCGGCGGGAGTATTTGGCAAGGTGCAATGAAAGGGCCCCGTCCTTGCGGGCGGGGCCAACAGCGTTTCGTCTTCGATCTGAGTCAGATTGAAGGCGAAGCGCCTCAGGTGTCCGGTCAGGGCAAAGCCCGGGACCGACAGGGAGTCATTTGGTCTGGTCGCCCAGCCAGTCGCGGAAGGACGCGACGACATCGGGGTCGCTGTCCACGAGGTATTGCGGGGCGGGATATTGTCCGCCGTGCACGTCGTCGGCGAAAGCCTTCATCGCCGCCACGCGCTTTTGCTGCAGGCGGGCGTATTCGGCGTTGAAATCGGCGTAGATCTTGGCGTGGCGCGGGATGTGGCCCTTGTTCTGGCCCAGCACGTCATCCGAGAAGAGGTATTGTGCATGGCCCGCCGCCCCTCCGCCCATCGAGAGCAGGAAGAGGTTGGTCTTTTCGGCGATGGCTTGCGTGATCGAATGGGGGACGACCTCGATCTCGACGGCAAAGGCGCCGGCGTCTTCCAGCGCCACGCACTGCTCCCACACCCGTTTGGCGCTGTCGAGCGTCTTGCCGACCGCCTTGAAGCCGCCGGTCCAGGTGGCCTTGGACGGGATCAGGCCGACGTGGCCGCAGACCGGGATGGCGTGGTCCGCGAGTTCGCGCACGGTTTTCAGCGAGCCTGAGCAATAGACGCCATCGGCCCCGGCCTTATAGAGCGGCATCGCCCATTTCATGAAGGCGGCGGTATCGCCGATCTCGAAGAAATTCTCGCCCGGAAAGGCAAAGGCGGTCGGCGCGACCTGACGGAAGCGCGGGTCGTGGATCATGGCGGAGGGGATCGAGAAGATCTCGACCCCGGCCAAGGCGGCGGCTTCGGCCTCCTGGATGGTCTCGACCCGCAGCATGGCGTATTGGTGCTTGCCGCGGTTGGCGAGCAGGTCGGCGACGGTCGGGGGACGTTTGGCCATGGTCATACCTCTATGTAGACGTGGCCGCCTTCGACCTTGACGGGATAGGTTTGCAGATTGACGC
>JANMCI010000444.1:0-3834 GCA_031361245.1 Rhodobacterales bacterium | reverse complement strand
GGTCATTGCGCGATGCCATGCAACTCCAGCAACAGCTTCATCCGCGTCTCGGCCAGATCGGGCCGCAACAGCAGCCCCGCCGCATCGGCCAGCCGAAAGACCTGCGCGTAATGGGTGATGTCGCGGCTGGACTGGAACCCGCCCGGCATGATGAAATGCGTCTGATAGCCGTTCAGCCACGCGAGATAGGCAATCCCCGCCTTGTAAAACCGCGTTGGTGCGCGGAAAATCTCATGGGCCAGCGGCACAGTCGGGGAGAAAAGGCGGTGGTAGGCGGCCATATCCCCCAGCGCCAGCGCCTCCAGCGCCTGACTTGCCGCTGGGGCAATAGCGGCGAAGATCCCCAAAAGCGCGTGCGAATGGCGTTGCCCGTCCCCCGCGATCAGCGCCGCATAGTTGAAGTCATCGCCGGTATAAAGCCGCACGCCCGCTGGCAGCCTTGCCCGGAACGCCTCTTCATGGGCCTGATCCAGCAGGGAAATCTTGATCCCGTCCACCTTGGCCGGGTTCTCGGCAATCAACTCCAGCACAAAGTCCGAGGCCCGCGCGACATCCTTGCTGCCCCAATACCCGGCGAGTGAGGGGTCAAACATCTCGCCCAGCCAATGCAGGATCACCGGTTCCGCAGCGCCGTCGATCAGGCGGCGATAAACCGCGCGGTAAACCGCCTCATCGGCCTGAATTGCGGTGAAAGCCCGGCTCGCCATCAGGATCAACTGGCCGCCCGCCGCCTCGATCGCTTCGGCTTGCGTCTCATAGGCCGCCGCAATTGCCCCGGCGCCCTGCAGATCGGCCAGCGCCACATGGTCCGAGCCAGCACCGCAGGCGACCCTGGGTTTCAGGGGATGCGCCTTGGCAGCCACCATCGTCCGCTGGATCAGTTCCAGCGCCGTCGCCCAATCGACCCCCATGCCGCGCTGGGCCGTGTCCATCGCTTCGGCCAGACCCAGTCCCTGATCCCACAGTCCGGTCCGAAAGGCCAAGGTCGCCTCCCAGTCCACCGCGGGCCGCGTGTCCCACGGATTGCGCTCGCGCAAAGGGTCGCTGACCACATGGGCGGCGGCCAGGGCTGTGCGGGTCAGCGCCACCTGTGGCGCGCGCGGCACCAAGGGCGTGCCGGACACGCGGTAAGGCGCCAGCTGGCCGGGGTCGGACGGAAGGTTCAACATCGCTCACATCCCCAGATCAAAGACCAGAATTCCGTCGATCCCGCCCATCGCATGGGCGACCAAAGCCCCGCCAAACGCCTTGTGCCCGGCATCCGCCTGATAATTGGCCAGCGCATCCCAGTCGTCAAAGTCGATGGTGAAGCCGTGCATATAGCCCCGCTCGATCTGCTCGGGGCTTTCGCTGCGCCCGGCGGCAAAGCCCTGAACGCCCGGCAGGCGGGCGGCCAATTGCGGCAGGGCCGCGAAAATGCCGGAAATCGCGGCCTCGGTGACGTCGGGCCGGAACCGTATCAGCACGATATGTCGGATCATTTTGCCCCCTTGATCATATCCGCCGCCTTTTCCGCAATCATGATCGCGGCGGCATTGGTGTTGGACGAAATCAGGCTTGGCATGATTGACGCATCAACCACCCGCAGCCCCGCAATTCCGTTAAAGCGCAACGCGGGGTCCACAACGGCCCCCGAATCCGCCCCCATCCGGCAGGTCCCCGCCGGGTGATGGTCGGTCTTGGCATGGGCGCAGGCATAGTTGAAATAATCCTCGTCCGTCTGCACCTGCGGCCCCGGCAACCGCTCGGCCAGCACAAAGGGTTTCAACGCCTCTTGCGCCATGATCTCGCGCGCCAGCTTCAGCCCGCGGATCGACATTTCGCGGTCATAAGGATCGGCCCAATAGTTCGGGTCGATCAGCGGCGCCGCCATCGGATCGGCCGACGCCAGCCGCACCGTCCCGCGCGAGCGTGGCCGCAGATAGGCCGAGTTCAGCGTGACCCCGCCCTGCGGCATAGCCGTCACCCCCGCCTCGATCCCCGAGCCCAGACCCAGATGCAACTGGATGTCGGGGCTGCGCGCGGCCGGATCGGCATACCAGAATCCCCCGGTTTCAAACAGGCTCGACGCCACCGGACCCCTGCGCGTCAATAGGTATTGCAGCCCCGCCAAAGCCGACAGATGCGGCTTGGCAAAGCGGTCATAGGTATGGGGGCCCGTGCACTCCGCGATGACGAACAGGTCCAGATGGTCCTGCAAATTGGCCCCGACACCGGGCTGATCAAAGACCACAGGCACCCCGACCTCGCGCAAATGATCTGCCGGACCGATGCCCGACAGCTGCAAAAGGCGCGGCGACCCTATGGCCCCCGCCGACAGGATCACCTCTGCCCCGCGCACCGCTCCATCCGCCAGCTGAACCCCCACCGCCCGGCCATTTTCCACCATGATCCGAAGCACTTGCGCCCCTGTCCTCACCTCAAGATTGGCGCGCCCCCGCGCCGGGCGCAGATAGGCCACGGCGGTCGAGGAGCGGCGGAAATGCTTCTGCGTCAGCTGGTAGAACCCCACGCCATCCTGCACCTCTCCCGTCATGTCCAGATTGCGCGGGATGCCGATCTGCCCGGCAGCCGCGAAATAGGCATCGCAAATCGGCAATGGCGCGCGCGGCCGACTGACCCCCAAAGGCCCGCCCTTGCCATGGTAACGGTTGTCATAGGTGTCATTGTCCTCGGCCTTGCGGAAATAGGGGAGGACATCCTCATAGCCCCAGCCGGTGCAACCCATCTGCCGCCACTCGTCGTAATCCAGCGCGTTGCCGCGCGTATAGATCTGCGCGTTGATCGACGAGCCGCCACCGATCACCTTGGCCTGCGTATAGCGGATCACCATGTCTTTCATGTGCCGCTGCGGCACCGTGTGCCAGCCCCATGACCCGATGCCCTTGGTCATCTTGGCAAAGCCTGCGGGCAGGTGAAAGAACGGATGGTTGTCCCGCCCGCCGGCCTCCAGCAGCAAGACGCGCGCGCCCGGGTTCTCCGACAGCCGCGCCGCCAGCACCGCGCCCGCCGAGCCGCCGCCCACGATGATAAAGTCATAGTCCATGTCATAGCCTGTGAATTGAAAGTCCGCCGTCCACCGGGATCACCGCCCCTGTGGCAAATGCCATCTGCCCCAGCGCCAAGGGCACCGCGACCGCGGCCACATCGTCCGGCTGTCCCCAGCGCGCCGCAGGCACCAGCCCGCCCGCGATCAGGGCGTCATACTTGCCCTTCACCGCCGCCGTCATGCCCGTCTCGATGATGCCCGGCCTCAAGTCGAAAACGCCAATGCCATGCGGCGCCATCCGCACCGCGAAAAGCTGCGCCATCATCGCCGCCGCCGATTTCGACAGGCAGTATTCGGCCCGCTCGACCGATACCAACCCCGCCGAAACCGAGGTGACGAACAGCATCGACCGATACGCCCCGGACGCCTCTGCCAGCATCCGCCGCGCCACCGCCTGCGCCAAGAAGAACGCGCCTCTCAAGTTGATATCCATCACGAAATCAAGAGCTTCCGGAGTCATCTTCAACATGTCGCTCCTGACCTTGGCCGGCACCCCTGCGTTGGACACAAGGCACGTCACCGGCCCCACCTGATCCAGCAGCGCCTCAATCCCTTCGACACTCGCCAGATCATGCCGCACATAACGCGCCCCCGGCACCGCCGCCAAAGCGCCCCGCACCACATCGGCACCGGGCGGCATCTCGGCCGCCATGACCACCTCGAACCCAGCCCCGGCCAGCGCCCGGGCGATGCCGAACCCGATCCCTTGCTGCCCCCCCGTCACCAAGGCCCGCTTCATGCCCGCCCTCCCGCGATATGCTCTGCCGTGCGCAGCGCCAGCGCCG
>JANMCI010000441.1:0-1648 GCA_031361245.1 Rhodobacterales bacterium | reverse complement strand
ACGGCTTCGGGGTCGTCGCCGTTGACGTGGAAGATCGGGGCCTCGACCATGAGGGCGATGTCGGTCGGGTAGGGGGAGGAGCGGCTGTAGCTGGGCGCGGTGGTAAAGCCGATCTGGTTGTTGACGATGATATGGATGGTGCCGCCGGTGCGGTGACCTTTCAGGCCCGACAGGCCAAAGCATTCGGCCACAACGCCTTGACCGGCAAAGGCGGCGTCGCCGTGCAGCAGGATCGGCAGGACCTGGCTGCGGTCGGTGTCGGCATAATGGTCCTGCTTGGCGCGGACCTTGCCCAGAACGACCGGGTTCACCGCCTCAAGATGGCTGGGATTGGCGGTGAGGGACAAATGAACGGTGTTGCCGTCAAAGGTGCGGTCGGAGGAGGCGCCGAGGTGGTATTTCACGTCACCCGAACCGTCGACGTCCTCGGGCTTGAAGCTGCCGCCCTGGAATTCGTTGAAAATGGCGCGGTAGGGTTTCATCATCACATTGGCCAGCACCGACAAGCGGCCCCGGTGCGGCATGCCGATGGCAACCTCTTTGACGCCCAGCATCCCGCCGCGCTTGATGATCTGTTCCATCGCCGGGATCAGGCTTTCGGCGCCATCAAGGCCAAAGCGCTTGGTGCCCATGTATTTGACGTGGAGGAATTTCTCGTAGCCCTCGGCCTCGACCAGCTTGTTCAGGATGGCCTTGCGGCCCTCGCGGGTGAACTGGATTTCCTTGCCATAGCCTTCGATCCGCTCTTTCAGCCAGCCGGACTGCTCGGGGTCCGAGATGTGCATGTATTGCAGGGCGAAGGTGCCGCAATAGGTCCGGCGGACGATCTCGATGATCTGGCGCATCGTGGCCACTTCCAGACCCAGCACCATGTCGATGAAGATCGGGCGGTCCATGTCGGCCTCGGTGAAGCCATAGGAGGCCGGGTCAAGTTCTGGGTGGTTGCCTTTGTCGGTGATGCCCAAGGGGTCAAGGTCGGCGGCGAGGTGGCCGCGGATTCGGTGGGCGCGGATGATCATGATGGCGCGGACCGAGTCCAGCACGGCGCGCTGGATCTGGGCGTCGTTCAGCGAGACGCCCTTTTCGGCGGCCTTTTCGGTCAGCTTCTTGGCCGCCCCCTTGCCGTCCGGAGCCACCGGCCATTCGCCGGTCATCGCGGCAGTCAGATCATCGGTCGGTTGCGGCGGCCAGTCGGCGCGGGCCCATGAAGGGCCTGCAGCGGCGTGGCGGGCGTCCGCCTCGCTGTCCCCCGTTGCCCGGAAGAACTCGCCCCATTGCGCATCGACCGAAGCCGGGTCCTGAGCATAGCGGGCGGCCAGCTGGTCGATGTAGTCGGCATTCGCGCCCTGCAGAAAGGACGAGGAATGGAAGGCGGCGTTGGGGGATTGTTCGGTCATCTGCGGTTTCCTTGTAGGGCGGGGTTCACCCCGCCGTGAGGGGTGGCGGGTGGCTTGTTTTTTGCGCGCAAAATACAAGCCTGAACCCCGCCCTACGGATTACTTGCCAAGCGCCTTCATCACGGCCTCGCCCAGCGTCGCGGGGCTGTCGGCCACAATGATGCCGGCCATTTTCATCGCCTCGATCTTGCTGTCGGCGTCGCCTTTGCCGCCGGAGACGATGGCCCCGGCATGGCCCATGCGGCGGCCGG
>JANMCI010000409.1:0-2180 GCA_031361245.1 Rhodobacterales bacterium | reverse complement strand
GCAGTTCCCGGGCGTCCAGCTTCACATGATCGGCCCTCTGCAATCGAACAAGGCCCGGCAGGCGGTCGAGCTGTTCGACGTCATCCAAAGCCTCGACCGCCCGTCGCTCCTGCACAAGCTGGCCGGGCTGGCGCAGGCCCGCGGCACCTGCCCGCAGCTGTTCGTGCAGGTCAACACCGGGTCAGAGCCGCAAAAGGCCGGCGTTTTGCCGGATGCGGTCGACGGCTTCCTGCGCGATTGCCGCGCGATGGAGCTGTCGCCGCAGGGCCTGATGTGCATCCCCCCCGATGGCGAGGATCCGGTGCCCCACTTCGCGGCCCTGCGCGAGATGGCCGCGCGCAACGGTCTGCCCGGGCTTTCCATGGGGATGAGCAGTGATTTCGAGACGGCGATAGCGCAGGGCGCCACCCATGTCCGCGTCGGCTCGGCCCTGTTCGGCGCGCGCGAAAAGGGTTAAGTCCAGGTTAATGGAAATCGGTAAACCATTAGCAATAAACAGAAAAACACGATGTCGTCAAAAGCGACATTTGCCTCCAAAACCCGTAGGTCGGGGTTCACCCCGACTCTATGTCAGCCAGACCCGGGCGAACGGGGGCAGGGCGATCTGGCCGTGATGGGCCACGACCGGTGCGTCCGACAGGGCGTCATGCATCAACGTGACCCCCAGCGCCCGCGCCGCCGTCTCGGGCACGTTCAGCCAGTGCTCGGTCATGTTGAAGATGCCCAGCAGCGCGCCCGTCGGGGCCGCCCTGACAAAACCGAACAGCCCGCTGGGGCCCAGATCGACGATGTTGACCGGATGGGCCGCATGCAGCGCCGGGGTCAGCCTGCGCCGGTGCAGGATCTCCTTCACCCCGCGGAACACCTGACCCGCCGGGCCATCGTCCGAGTGGCGAAACTGGGCCACATGCCAGTCCATCACGGGCCGGTGAATCCAGCGGCTGTCATGGGCATGCTCGGCCACGTCGAGATAGCCGTAGTCGTTCAGCACGGCCAACTCGTCACCCATATAGATCAACGGAATCCCGCCAAAGGCCGCGATCAGCGCATGCCCCAGCAGGATGCGTTGCACGGCCAGATCACCGCCCCGCGCGTCGCCCTCCGCCTCTGCCTTCTCCAGCCCGGCAAGCGAGGCGAACGACCCCGAGATGCGCTTGTCCCCGGTGGCCTCGTTGACCTGAAACAGCGCACCGCGGGCAAAGGTGCCGGGAAAGGAGCCCTCGTAGAAGTTCGACAGAAAGGCGCGGTGGGCCGGACCAGAGATCTGCATCGCGGCCGCATCCTCGTCCGTGACGGCCCAGCCGATGTCGTCATGGCAGCGGATATAGGTGGCATAGGTCGCATTGGTCAGCCGGTCCGGGAAATGCGCCGCCAGGACGTGCCGCATCATTCTGGCGTCCCGGGTGGCCAGCGCCCCCCAGAACTGCACCATCAGGCTGTTGTGATAGGCCAGGTTGCCTTCGCGGCCATCGTGCTTGCCGCGCCCCAGATAAGGCAACATCTCGGCCGGCGCGACGATGGCCTCCTCCAGATGGATGACGGCCGGGCAGGCGATGCGGCAGCAGGCGCGCAGGGCCTGCAAGATCATGTGGACCTCAGGCTCGGACTGACACCGCGTGCCCAGCCGCTTCCACATGAACGCCACCGCATCCAGCCGCAGCACGTCGACACCGCGATTGGCGAGGACCAGCATGATCTCGGTGATTTCCAAAAAGACCTGCGGATTGGTCCAGTTCAGATCCCACTGATGTTCGTTGAACGTGGTCCAGACCCATTTGCCGAAATGCGGGTATTCGGTAAAGTTGCCGGGGGCGTTGTCGGGAAATACCTCGACCAGCGATTTTTCGTATTCGCGCGGCATGCCGGGGTCGTCGAACATCAGGTAGTAATCCTGATACCGGGCGTCGCCCTTGGCCGCAGCCACAGCCCAAGCATGTTCCTTGGCCGTGTGGTTCAGCACCAGATCCACACAGATCGAAATGCCCCGCAGGCGCAGGGCGGCGCTGACCTCTTCAAAATCGTCCATCGTGCCAAAGGCCGGGTTGATCGCAAGGTAGTCATGACGGAATAACCGCCATCACTGTCGCCGGGCCGCGGTTGCAGGCAGGGCATGAAGTGGACATAGGTGATGCCAAGATCTGCGAGGTAGTCGAGCTTGTCCAACACGCCCTTGAGAGTGC
>JANMCI010000394.1:0-10697 GCA_031361245.1 Rhodobacterales bacterium | reverse complement strand
AAGTTCCCGATCCTCTTGCGACACCACATCCGTGTCACCCCTCTCATGGTTTGCCTTGCAAACCATTGCCGGGCAACGGATGGGCCGTGATCCACTTGTTCAGCGTCGACATCCCGACCCCAAGATCTTCGGCAATCTGTTCGCGTGAAAGCCCGCCGGGCAGCGCGATCCGCACCGCATCCTTGCGAAATTCATCCGTCATGGCTGTGCCCATCGTCCATCTCCTTTGCTGCACATTACGCTATCAAAGGAGCGGCACCAAACCGCGACAAGACTAGGCGGGCATTTCGACTGCTGAACGTGCTGGATGATTTCAACCGCGAAGGACTGGGCATCGAGGTCGACTTCTCCCTGCCGAACGGGTCATCCGAAGTCTTGATCCATTCGTCGGGGACATGGTCCCCCGGACAATGTCCTGATCCTCCTCACACATCGAATGGCGCGGCAAGCCTGGCACCATTCGGGTTGACAATGGTCCTGAATACATCAGCGAAAAGCTGCTGAAATGGGCTGATAAACAGGGGGTTACCATCCAGAACATCCAACCCGGCCAGCCGCAGCAGAATGCCTACATCGAGCGCTACAACCGCACCGTCCGGCATGAATGGCTCGACCAATACATCATCGAAACCATCGAGGAGGCCCAAGAACACGCCACACAATGGCTCTGGACTTACAACAACGACCGCCCGAACATGGGCATCGGTGGCATCACGCCAGCACAGAAACTGAAAATGGTCACGAAAGCTCTACGAATGCACCCCGCTAAAAATGGGGATTACCGGACAACGTCAATTGAATCCAAGGTTTCTCGTCAAGAACGGGGGACGTCCAGGGGAAAAGCTCTCTCTCGGTGTGCCTGGCCTCAAGCCAACATCGTAATCGGGTTCTCCAGGAGTTCCACGACAACTTTCAGGAATTCGGCGCCCAGTGCTCCGTCGATCACCCTGTGATCCACCGACAGCGTCACCGACATGACGTTCGCCACCCCGATCGTCCCATCCTTCATAACGACCGGTTTCTTGACCCCGGCGCCGACTGCAAGGATCGCTCCGTGTGGCGGGTTGATTACGGCGTCGAAATTGTCGACGCCCATCATCCCCAGGTTCGAGATCGCGAAGCTTCCGCCCTGATACTCATGCGGCGCCAGCTTTCTGGTTTTTGCCCGCGCGGCAAGATCCTTCATCTCGGCCGACAGCGTCGACAGCGTCTTGGTTTCGGCGTCCCGCAGCACCGGGGTAAACAGGCCCCCCTCGATCGCGACGGCCACAGCCACATCAGACGGCTTCAGCTTCAGGATCCGGTCGCCGGCCCAGACGGCATTGGCATCCGGCACCGCCTGCAGCGCCAGTGCGCAGGCCTTGATGATGAAGTCGTTGACGCTGAGCTTGATCCCGCGCGCCTCCAACCCCTTGTTCAATTGCTCGCGGAACGCCATCAGCGCGTCCAGACGAATATCCCGACGCAGGTAGAAATGCGGGATGGTCTGTTTCGCTTCGGTCAACCGCGCCGCGATCGTCCGGCGCATTCCGTCCAGCGGCATTTCGGTATAGACCCGGTCGGCGTACATCTTCATCACGGTTTCTGCCGACATGCCCGACGGAGCGGCGGACTTGGGCGCCGCGGCAGCCGCAACCGGAGCCGCAACCGCAACCGGAGCCGCCACCTGAGCCGCGGGTTTCGCCCCCTCGACATCGGCCCGAACGATCCGCCCATGCGGACCCGAGCCCTTCATCTTCGCCAGATCCAGCCCCTTTTCCGTGGCAATACGCCGGGCGAGGGGCGAGGCGAAGACGCGCGCCTGCCCAGCTCTCGCCATGGTCGGGGCGACACCGACCGCCGCCACAACCGGGGCTGCCACCGGCGCTGCCACCTTGGCCGGGGCAGGGGCCGCATCCGCGCTTTCGCCCTCTTCGACCAGCACCGCAATCGGCGTGTTCACCTTCACGCCAGCCGTGCCTGCGGCGATCAGAATCCGGCCGATGATGCCCTCATCCACCGCCTCGAACTCCATCGTCGCCTTGTCGGTTTCAATCTCGGCCATCACCTGACCGGACTTCACCACATCGCCCTCCTTGACCAACCATTTGGCCAAAGTGCCCTCCTCCATCGTGGGGGACAGCGCGGGCATCAGGATCTCAATTGCCATGGCTCACCTCACCGGTAGCAGACGGATTTGACTGCGGCCACCACTTCGGCGGTCGTCAGCAGCGCGTGTTTTTCCAGATTTGCCGCATAGGGCATCGGCACATCCTTGCCCGTGCAGGTCACCACCGGCGCGTCCAGATAGTCGAACGCCCGCTGCATGATGGTCGAGGCGAGATGGTCGCCGATCGAGCCTACCGGGAAACCTTCCTCCACCGTCACACAGCGGTTGGTCTTCATCACCGAGGCCAGCACCGTGTCATAGTCCAGCGGCCGCAGCGTCCTGAGGTCGACGATCTCTGCCGAGATTCCCTCGGCAGCCAGCAGATCGGCCGCCTCAAGTGCGTAACGCATCCCGATTCCGAACGACACGATGGTCACATCCGTGCCCTCACGCCAGATCCGCGCCTTGCCGAACGGAATGGCCAGATCCGGCAGATCCGGCACCTCGAACGATTGCCCGTACAGGATTTCGTTTTCCAGGAAAATCACCGGGTTGGCATCACGGATTGCGGTTTTCAGCAGGCCCTTCGCATCGGCCGCCGAATAGGGCATCACCACCTTCAGACCCGGAATGGCCGAATACCACGCCGCGTAATCCTGACTGTGCTGCGCGCCCACGCGCGCCGCGGCCCCGTTGGTACCGCGGAACACCATCGGCGCGCCCATCTGGCCACCCGACATGTAGTTGGTCTTGGCGGCCGAGTTGATGATGTGGTCAATCGCCTGCATCGCAAAGTTCCAGGTCATGAACTCGACAATCGGCTTCAGCCCGCCCCACGACGCCCCAACGGCAATCCCGGTAAAGCCATGTTCGGTGATCGGCGTGTCCACCACGCGCTTCGGCCCGAACTCGTCCAGCAGCCCCTGCGAGATCTTGTAGGCCCCCTGATACTCGCCCACTTCCTCGCCCATCAGCAGGACCGTCGGATCAAGGCGCATTTCTTCGGCCATGGCCTCGCGCAACGCCTCGCGCACGGTCATGGTCTTCATCTTGGTGCCTTCGGGCCAATCGGCCGAGGCTTTCGAGACGACAGCGACCGGCGCTGCCGCCACCGTCGCCTGCGCCACTGCCGCGACCGGTTCCGCCTTGGCGGCCACCGGGGCAGGGGCCGCATCGGCGCTTTCGCCCTCCTCGACCAGAACGGCGATCGGCGTGTTCACCTTCACCCCCGCCGTGCCTTCGGCGACCAGAAGCCTGCCGACGATGCCCTCGTCAACCGCCTCGAATTCCATCGTCGCCTTGTCGGTCTCGATCTCGGCGAGGATCTGGCCGGATTTGACCTTGTCCCCGACCTTGACGAGCCATTTGGCAAGGGTGCCTTCTTCCATCGTGGGCGAAAGCGCCGGCATCAGAATTTCAACTGCCATGGTCTCTCTCCCCTCAGGCGTAAATGTCGGTCCAAAGCTCGGACAGGTCCGGCTCTGGGCTTTCCTTGGCGTATTCGGCGCTCGCATTGACGATCTCTTTGATGTCCTTGTCGATCGCCTTCAGATCCTCGTCCGACGCCAGACCCGCACCCAGCAACAGGTCGCGGATATGCTCGATGGCGTCCTTCTCGGTCTTCATCTTTTCGACCTCTTCGCGGGTGCGGTATTTTGCCGGGTCCGACATCGAATGGCCGCGATAGCGATAGGTCATCATTTCAAGGATATAGGGGCCCTCACCGGCGCGGCAGGCCGCCACCGCCTTTTCGCCCGCCGCCTTGACCGCCAGCACATCCATGCCGTCCACGGCCTCGCCCTTGATGCCATAGGCCAGACCGCGCCCGAACAGCGTGGTGGACTTGGTCGAGCGTTTGACGCTGGTGCCCATCGCGTACTGGTTGTTCTCGATCACGAAAACCACCGGCAGGTTCCACAACTCGGCCATGTTGTAGGTCTCATAGACCTGGCCCTGGTTGGCCGCACCGTCGCCGAAATAGGCGAAGGTCACATTGTCGTTGCCCAGATACTTGTCGGCAAAGGCCAGACCCGCTCCCAGCGGCACCTGTGCGCCCACGATGCCATGGCCGCCGTAAAAGTGGCGCTCCTTGCTGAACATGTGCATCGAGCCGCCCTTGCCTTTGGAATAGCCGCCCGCACGCCCGGTCAGTTCCGCCATCACGCCATTGGCTTCCATGCCGCAGGCCAGCATGTGACCATGGTCGCGGTAGCTGGTGATCCGCTTGTCGCCTTCCTTGGCGCAGGCCTCAAGCCCGACGACGACCGCCTCCTGCCCGATGTAAAGGTGGCAAAATCCGCCGATCAGACCCATGCCGTACAGCTGTCCGGCCTTTTCCTCGAATCGGCGGATCAACAGCATCTCACGGTAGTAGTGCAGCAGATCGTCCTTCGAGACGTTTGATTTTGCAGGCTCTTTCTTTGGTGCCAAGATCGCATCCCCCCGACATCGGTCAAGAATAGTTCAACATTAAACTATCACTAGCGTATCGGTGATTAAACGCAAAATTCTAAATTATCGGAAATGCCGATTGCATGGCTGCCATGCAGTCCGGGCATGGCCAAAGCGGAGTCAAAGCGGCAAAGACCGGACGGGCGGGGCGACGAAACCGCTCGCGTAATCCTTTCATTCTGGTTAATGGAAACCGTTAAGTCGTTGTATATAAAAGGTAAAGTGGCATGTCGTCAAAAGCGACGTTTCCGTTCTGAACGGGAAATGCCGGTCCGAATTCAGCGGATGACAACCTCGTCCGCCCGGACATAGCCCAGAACATCGCGGATCTGCTCATCCAGCAGCTCGACATCCAGATAGCTGTCCGACATGCGCAGGGTCAGGTTCTTCAGTCCACCCAGCTCCGCCAGCAAGGCATCGCGCTCGACCCTCAGCTTGTCGGCTTCACCGCTGATCTGGACCTGCCGGAACACCCCGTAATCGCCCTGCACCGCCGCAAAGGTGAAATAGATGCCCAAAGTCGCCGCCAGAGCGAAGTAAAAGATCGAGCCCACCTTGGGCCGTTGCTGCGGAATGGTCGTCATGCTCTGCCTCGCTCAACCCCTCTGCCGGGGGTGTTTGGGCCATCCTGCCACAGACTGGCCGAATTGCAAGGCGTCACAGGTTGCTGAACTGCAGGTCCGTGTCGAATGTGCCGCTGAAAGGCTGGCACCGGCTGGTGTCGACCTTGATCGGCTGGCCCGTTGCCGCGCACAGCACGGTCCGGAAGTGACCCTTTGCGTGGCCATAGCCGTCATTGCCCCGGTCCGTGATCTCATCCAGCACCAGCTCGACCGCCTGCCCGGACGAGGACAGCCGCAACCCGTCCCAGCCCTCCCCGGCAATGACCTCGATCAGCGCGTCGTTCAATGGACCGGTGGCCAGTTTCCCGGCCATGCTCCCCTTCAGCGCCAACCTGTTGCGCTGGACCATGGCATCGCCCGCGGGCTGGCCCATCAGCCGGAACTGGATGGGCCCGCCGTATTTCATGATCTGGGCCGCGGCGTCCTGGGCTCCGATGGAATAGTCGTAGACATCCCAATTCTGACCCTTGCCACTCAGATCCGCGCGGACCCCGCCGATCTTGGGGGGATAGCCCGCGGGCGGCCCGGGCCGGGTCTGAGGCACCGTGCCTTCGGGAGGCGTGGTCACGGTCTCGCAACCCGCCAGCAGCAGACCCAGAAGGATCAGCGCCGCCGCCCCCCGCTGCATCAGGACTTGCCCTTGTAGATGTCGACCATGGTCTGCAAAAGCTGCATCGCTTCGTCGCGCGGGCGCTGGAAGCAGTTCCGCCCGATGATCGAACCGTTGCCACCCCCGTCGCGGATCGCGCGGGCATCATCCAGAACCGAGTCAGCCCCCTTGGCCGCCCCTCCCGAGAACACGATGATCCGCCGCCCGTTCAGGACCGAGCGGACACATTCACGGACGCGGTCGGCCTGGGTCTTGACCGCGATCTTGCCGGCCTCGAATGCCTTCTTGGCTTCGGGTTGGCTCAGATGGTCGGTGGACAGCTTGACCTTGATGACATGGGCGCCGAGCAGCGCCGCAATATGGGCGGCATAGGCGGTCACGTCGGCCGCCGTCTCGCCGTCCTTGTCCAGATCCTCGCCGCGCGGGTAGGACCAGATCACCGTGGCCACCCCCTTGGCCGCAGCCTCGCTCCGCATTTCGGCGATGTCGGAGAACATCTCGAGGCTCGTCGAGGAGCCCGGATAGATCGTGAAGCCGATGGCCGAGCAGCCGAGCCGCAGGGCATCGCTGACAGAGGCGGTGATGGCCTGGGTCTTGGGCGCCACTTTCGGCAGCAACGAGTTGGCGGAGTTGACCTTCAGGATCGTCGGGATCTGCCCGGCGAAGGTATCGGCCCCGGCCTCCAGCGGACCAAGGGGGGCGGCATAGGCGGACAGGCCGGCATCGATGGCCAGCTGATAGTGGTAATGCGGGTCATAGGACGCCGGGTTGACCGAGAACGACCGCGCCGGGCCGTGTTCAAACCCCTGATCGACCGGAAGGATGATCATCTTGCCGGTGCCGCCCAGCTTGCCCTCGCTCAGCATGCGGGCGAGGTTGGTCTTTACGCCGGGGTTTTCGCCTTCATAGTTCGACAGGATCTTCTGGACGATCTTGCTGGTGCGCATCTTGGGACTCCGTTGTTGGTTACAGTCTTTATCGTCACTCAAACCGCGACCTGCAACCGGGAATTCAGGCCAAGTTGCCAGCGTTTGCGCGCCGGGGTATGGGTGAGCATGACCAGCAGCGATCCCAAGAGATTGATCCGCATTGCCCGCGAGGCCGGCCATGAGGGCACGGCCGAGCCGCTTGATCTGGGTCAGCGGGTCAGAGAGTTGCGCAAGGCCAAGGGATGGACCCTTGATCAGGCGGCGACGCAGGCCGGGCTGGCGCGCTCGACCCTGTCAAAGATCGAAAACGGCCAGATGTCCCCGACTTATGAGGCGGTCAAGAAGCTGGCCGAGGGGTTGAAGATCTCTGTGCCGCAGCTTTTCACCCCGGCGGGCAAGGCACAGGTTTCGGGGCGCATGTCGGTCACGAAATCGGGGTCCGGGCAGAGCCATGTCACTGCCACCTATGAGCATGAATTGCTGGCGGGGGGCCTCAGCCGCAAGGAAATGCTGCCCTACCGCGCCACGATCCGGGCCCGCAAGATGGAAGAGTTCGACGGTTGGGTCCGCCATGAGGGCGAGGAGTTTCTGTACGTCCTGACCGGCGTCATCCGGCTTTACACCGAGTTTTACGAGCCGGTCGAGCTGCGCCGGGGCGATTCAGCCTATTACGATGCCACGATGGGCCACAATGTGATCAGCCTGTCGGACGAGGATGCGACGATCCTGTGGGTCACCTCATTGGCCTGAAAACGTACGGATGTCGCATTTGACGACATCGTGTTTTTACAATTTATATCAATGGCTTAACAATTTTCATTAACTCCATCTTAACTGGTGACGCTGGCCAAAAAACACCGTTTTTGACCATGCCGTTCTGTCTAGGGGTTAATGTCCGAATGCCGCCGTTGGAGAAAAACGCAGTGAACGGCAGGTTCGAGCCCTCAGCTGCCTGTAAATCAGGACTGTTTTGTGCTCAGAACCGGAGCCAACGCGTCCAGCAGAGGGTCAAGAGAAACCTCCGCTCCACCTGGTTCCCAAGTGCTTTGGAACTCGGCAATTTCGATGCCGATGAAATCATGCTCTGAAATCACTGCGGCACAGGAGTGAAGGTCATCAAGTGAGATCCCGCCCTGAACCACAAAATCTGTGGGGACAATGCCCGGATCCAAAACATCGCAATCCAGATGCACGTAAACCGGACGGCCGCCGATTGCATTGCGTAAGTCCGTTGCCATCTCGCTGCCGGGCCTGACAACCGGTATTCGATGCTGATCGATCAGGTCTTGCTCGAAGGGATCCAGATCGCGCGCGCCAACAAGCACGATCTGATCGAGCCTCAATCCAGCACCCAGACCAGAACCCCAAAGCCCCGCTGGACCCGCAAGAGCCAGCCCGCCAAGATAGCCTGAGATTGTGGCTTCGGGTGTGTTCAGGTCTGCATGTGCGTCGAACCAGATGACGCAGACAGTGGGGTAATGCTTTGCGACCGCTGGTAAAGTCGCCAGTGCCACAGCGCAGCGGCTGGTCGCGGCAATTGAAACCGCCCCGTCTTCCATCACAGCGTCGAACCGAGCCTGGACTTGCTTGAGCAAAGGCAGCGCGGCATCAAGTTCGACCCTCCAGCCAACGTTCAATGCGGGTTCCGGGCTGCCGATGACAAAAGGCGCTTTACCGGTACGGCGCGCCAGAGCCACTCCGATCGCCATGGCCCCCGGCATGGCCAGGTTGTTATGATCACCGGCGCGCCCCTGAAAGACCGTGTACTGCGCTTTCTTAAGCAATTTCAGACCTCGTGAATCAGCTGCCACGCTATTGACCATAGCTCAAAACGACCGCTTTGTCCGCACTGCTGCCGCTGGAAAGGTTGGCGGCGAAGGTCTACTGCGTGGAAGGCTCTGGCCAGAAGTCATACCTTTCTGTCCCCGGCGGTAACCACCCAATTTGCGGGTGTAAGCCACCTGAAACGGCCCAAAGACAGACGACCCTCCGGGGACGGAGGGGCGAATGGTCGTGTCAATTCAGGTCGAAAAAGCCCGTCAGCCGCCGAACCAGCCGGCCACGCGATTGGCGCTGCCGGAGATGTCCTGCCCGACGCCGGCGACTGTGTTGCAGCCTGCCAGCGCCGCCAGAACCGCCATCATTACCAGGGATCTTTTCATGCTCTGCCTCTTGGTTTCTTATTCTTGATACCACCAGACGTCCGGCAGAAAGCCCAGCCAGTCGCCATAGATCGGTAGATGCTCAGGATAATGCAAGGTCTTCTTGTGCGCCATCCTTGAGACGTTGGAATACCAGAACGGAATGACGTAGCGGCCCGATGTCAACACCCGGTCCAGCGCCTGTGTGGCCAGAACGAAATCTTCGCGGCTGGTCGAGGACACCATCTTGACGATCATCGCCTCGGCCGCCGGAGAGTTCATGCCCATCCAGTTGCGGGTGTCGGGCTTGGTCACACCTTCATGGCCCCAATAGAGCGTCTGCTCGTTGCCGGGGCTGAGTGACAGCGACCGGATGTAATGGGTCATGTCGAAATCGTAGGTGGTGGTGCGTTCCTTGTAGAGCGCCGAGTCCACCGTGGTGATCCGGGCGTCGATGCCGATGCGCTTGAGCGCCTCGACAAAGATTTCCGAGGCGGCGATGGTATCGCTTTCGCCGGTCGCCAGCATGATCTCAAAGGCAAAGACCTCGCCCGCGGCATTCTTGAGAACGCCGTCCTGAATTGTCCATCCGGCCTCGGCCAGAAGGTCGGTCGCCTTGCGGATGCCGGCGCGGTTGGCTTCGGTGCCGTCCGAGACGGGCAGGGCATAGCCCTCCAGCGTGCCGGGCAGCAGGTCGGCCTTGAACGGCTCCAAGAGTGCTGCCACGGCAGGCGAAGCGGGGTTGGCCGCATCGCCCGACAGTTCGGAGTTGGAGAAATAGCTGGAGATGCGCGGATTGGCACCGCCATTCAGGGCCTGATTGATCAGTTCGAAATTGAACGCCTGCGTCAGCGCTTCGCGCACGCGCCAGTCGGCAAAGATCGGCTTGCGGGTGTTGAACACCAGCCCGTCGATGCCCGAGGGCCGCTTGTGGGGGATCTCGGCTTTGACGATCTCGCCGGACTGCACCGGCGGGATGTCGAAATTCGTGATCCATTTCGCGGGGTTGGATTCGCGATAGGTGTCGATCTCGCCGGCTTTGAACGCCTCGAAAATCACGGTCGGGTCGGCGAAATATTCGTATTTGATCGCGTCGAAATTGTGCTGGCCGCGGTTGAAGGCCAGATCCTTGCCCCACCAGTCGGGGTTCTTCTTGAGGGTGATGTAGGCACCGGCGTCAAAGCTGTCGACGGTATAGGGGCCCGAACCGATCGGCGCCTCAAGGGTGCTTTCGGCGAAATCCTTGCCCTCCCACTGGGCCTTTTTCAGGATGGGGCGCAGACCGAGGAGCAGCGGCATTTCGCGGTCTTTTTCGGTGAAGGTGAACTTGACCGTGCGCGGGCCGGTCGCCTCGGCGGTGGCGATCTTTTTCCAGGCGGTGGCATAGCGCGGGTTGCCAAGGGTGCCGAGGGTCCCAAAGGACCACAGAACGTCGTCGACGGTCACGGGGCTGCCATCCGAGAAGGTGGCGCCCTCACGCAGGGTGAAGGCGACGTAGGACCGCTCGGGATCGGTATCAATCGATTCGGCCAGCAGACCGTAAAGCGTGAAGGGCTCGTCATAGGAACGGCCCATAAGTGTCTCAACGGTAAGCGAAGACACGGCAGCGGGAGCGCGGCCCTTGGTGATGTACGGGTTGAGGCTGTCGAAGCTGCCCGATTCGCCAAAGACGATCCGCCCCCCCTTGGGCGCGTCCGGGTTGGCCTGGGGCAAGGACACAAAATCGGGTGGAAGGGCGGGCTCGCCATACATAGCTATGCCGTGGCGCGGTTCGGCCAGACCACTTTGTCCGGTCAGGGCAAGGGCCAGAACGACACTGGCAGCCTTGAAGGATTGAATGATACGCGCAGTCAT
>JANMCI010000376.1:0-3648 GCA_031361245.1 Rhodobacterales bacterium | reverse complement strand
CTGACCTATGGTGACATCTTCCGCCAGACCGAGGAGGAATACTCGCGCCACAACTTCGACGGCGCCAACACCGAGGCGCTGTTTCAGCACTTCAAGGACGCCGAGGCCGAATGCGCCCGCCTTCTGGCCTTTGCGCCGGACGACCCCAAATCCGGCAAGCGCATCATCATGGCTCATCCGGCCTATGATCAGGCCATCAAGGCCAGCCACCTTTTCAACCTTCTGGATGCCCGCGGCGTCATCTCGGTGACCGAACGCCAAGCCTATATCGGCCGCGTCCGCACGCTTGCCAAGGCCTGCGCCGACGCGTTCCGCCAGACACCGGCGGGGGCGGACCTGTGAATGGCAAGCTTGTCGGAGGTTTCATCGTGCTGACCGCTCTTCTGGCGGGCGGGGCCATCTATTACCTGCAGGAATACGCCTATTATCAACCGGTTGTCTTTACGCCGGGGGATGAGATCGAACCGACCGCACTGGTGTCGGGCCAGCCCGAACCCATCCCGGTGGCCGATCTGCAAGGCATCGACGCCACCTCGTCGCCGCTGCGGTTCCGCGCCTGTTTCACCACTCCGGTCGACCAGCCGACCCTGACCGAAGGCTTCAAGGTTTATGACAATGCGGTGCCCTTGAACGCGCCCTCGTGGTTTGACTGCTTTGACGCCGCCAAGATCGGCGCGGCACTTGAATCGGGCGAGGCCATCGCTTTTCTTGGTCAGGCCGAGATTGCCCCCCAAATCGACCGCGTCGTCGCCGTTTTCCCCGACGGGCGCGCCTTTGCCTGGCACCAGATCAATCCCGACGCGAAGGAATGAAGATGTCGCCATCTGACCCCCCTGACCCGCAGATCCCCGCCGAGCCCGAAGCCACGGTTACCAACAGGCGGAAGGAAAAGCGCAAACCGAACAAGGCCGACCGTCAGGCCCGGCTGGAACAATTCGGCCGTGACCGCTTTGCCTCTGGCCTGTTGCACGGTATCGCCGCGATGCTGACGCCCGATGATGTGGTGTGCGACTGCGGCGCCAACGTCGGCGTCGTCACCGCCGTTCTGGCGGCCTCTGGTGCGACGGTCCATTCCTTCGAACCCGATCCCCATGCCTTCGCCATTCTGTCCGAACGCTTTGCCAATGTGGCGAACGTAATCCTGCATCAGGCGGCAGTGGGCGACCGCAGTGGTCAGGTCACGTTCTACCGGACCGACAAGCTGGATGGCAACCCGAACCGGTCCTATGCGGGTGCCACGATGATCGAAAACAACCGCTTCGTGAAACGCGGCAAAGGGACACCCATTCTCGTCGATCTGATTGAATTTACAGCCTTTTTGACAGACCTTCTGGACAGCGGCAAAACCGTGCCCTTCATCAAGATCGATGTCGAGGGGGCCGAACTTGGCATCCTGCGCCGCATGCTGGATCAGGGCCTGTTTGACCGCATCAAACTGACCGTGGCCGAAACGCACGAGGCGACCATCCCCGACTGGGCCGACGATTTCGCCGCTTTGCGCCGCGACATCGGCGCCAGATACCCCAAAAGCCGCGTTGACCTTGACTGGATTTGATCCGGTTGCAGCCTTTACGGAAAACAGCCCATGCCCGACTTGTTGATTGAACTTTTCTCCGAAGAAATCCCGGCCCGCATGCAGGCCCGCGCCCGCGAAGATTTGCGCAACCTGGTGACGGGCGGTCTGGTCGAGGCCGGGCTGACCTATGCCTCGGCCGGCTCTTTCTCGACCCCGCGCCGCCTGACCCTCGCGGTCGAGGGTCTGACCGCCGAAAGCCGACCTGTCCGCGAAGAGCGCAAGGGCCCGAACACCACAGCGCCGGCTGCGGCTGTCGAAGGCTTCCTGCGCTCGACCGGTCTGACGCTGGACCAGTTGGAAAAGCGCGCCGACAAGAAGGGCGAGGTCTGGTTTGCGGTGATGGAGAAACCGGGCCGCCGCGCCGAGGCGATTGTGGCCGAGGTGCTGGACGCCACCATCCGCAATTTCCCCTGGCCAAAGTCGATGCGCTGGGGGTCGGGGTCGCTGCGTTGGGTGCGCCCGTTGCAGTCGATCATTTGCCTCTTGTCGGATGAGGCCGGATCGCATGTCGTGCCGCTATCGGTTGACGGCATCGTGGCTGGCAACACCACCGAGGGCCACCGCTTCCTCGGCTCGGGCCGTATCGCCGTCTCAAGTTTCGACGATTACGCCTTGAAACTGAAGCGGAATTTCGTGGTTCTGGACGCAGCCGAACGCGAGGCCGCCATCTTGCAAGACGCCCAGAACCTGGCCTTCGCCGCCGGGCTGGAATTGGTCCCCGACGCCGGTCTCTTGACCGAAGTTGCCGGTCTGGTCGAATGGCCCATCCCGCTGATGGGCCGGATTGCCGAACAATTCCTGCACCTGCCGCCCGAGGTTCTGCAAACCTCGATGCGCGAACACCAGAAGTTTGTCTCGGTCAAGAATCCGAGAACGGGCCGCATAGAAGGCTTTGTGACCGTCGCCAACACCGACCCGGTGGACCATGGTGCCACGATTCTGAAGGGCAACCAGAAGGTGCTGTCGGCTCGCTTGAGCGACGCGAAATTCTTCTGGGAAAAAGACCTCCGCGTCGCCAAAGACGGCATGACCGAATGGCTGGACGGCCTGAAATCCGTGACCTTCCACAACAAACTCGGCTCCCAAGCCGACCGCATCACCCGCATCGCCGCCCTCGCCCGCGAAATCGCCCCCTTGGTCGGCGCTGATCCCGATGTGGCCGAACAAGCGGCCCGTCTGGCCAAGGCGGACCTGCGGTCGGCCATGGTCGGCGAGTTCCCCGAATTGCAAGGCCTGATGGGCATGTATTACGCCCGCGAAGCTGGCCTGCCGGAAGCGGTGGCTTTGGCGGCGCGAGACCATTACTCGCCGCTGGGGCCGTCAGACACCGCGCCCACCGAACCCGTCTCGGTAGCCGTGGCCTTGGCCGACAAGATCGACACCCTGACCGGATTTTGGGCGATTGATGAAAAGCCAACGGGAAGCAAAGATCCCTTTGCGCTGCGCCGGGCGGCGTTAGGGGTTATTCGGTTGGTGTTGGGGAATGGGCGGAGGATGCATCTAGCAAGTCAGGTTTTCAGGCCAAACTTGGTTGGAAAAATCTACGGTCAAATGGTTTCCACCTATAAAAGCCCGGCCCAAACAGCTTTCTTTCACTCACTCGAAATTCGGCCAACATTGCTCTGGGAACAACTTCTCCAAGAAAGACTGGCGGAACTAGAGCACTCCAAAGAATTGGAGTTGGCCGAATTGAGTCGTAAGTTTAACGAGCATCTCAAAAACACATCCTCTGACCTCCTCTCCTTCCTCCACGACCGCCTCAAGGTCCACCTCCGCGACCAAGGCATCCGCCACGACCTGATCGACGCCTGCCTCGCCATGCCGGGCAATGATGACCTGACCCTGCTCGTCAAACGCGCCGAGGCTCTTGCCGCCTTCCTGAAAACCGAGGACGGAACTAGACTGCTTCGGCTGTTCAAGCGCACGAACATTGTTTCGAAGGAGGAGGCAAAGGACAACGTTGAATATTCTTATGGCTTCGACGAAAAGTTCTTCGAGACCGACGAGGAACGCGCCCTCTTCAACGCCCTCGACACCGCAGAAGCTGCCATCACCCCCGCGATGCAAGCCGA